>CALZIK010000129.1 GCA_945787635.1 Thermoanaerobaculia bacterium
CCGGCGAGGTCGGCCGGCCCGGCCGGCTCGCCCGCACCCCTCCGGCCTACCAGGATGCCGTCGCGCTCGGCGCTACGCACGACCTGGAGACGGGCCTCAGCCCCGTACCGCCCGTGGGCGATCACGTAGGCGAACGCAGGCATCCAGGCGACGTCCGCCTGTTCGGCTCCGAGAGCCTGAATCACAGCCGCGTAGCTCGTCGGCACTTCGGTCTGCAGCACCAATCCCGAGTCCTGGCGAATGAACCGGGCGAGCTCGTCGGCTCGTTCGACCAGAGTCCCCTGCTCGACCGACGGCACGAACAGCATCCGAAGCACCTCGTCGCCCTTGGCCTCGAGATCGCTGCGCCGATCGAGCCCCCAGACGAAGACCGCGAACGCAAGCGCGGCGATCGTCCAACCGAGTCGCGGAAGCCAGGTGGGACCGGATGTGATCATGATCGTATCGCCGGGCTACTCTACCCTGCCCCGGTCACCGCGCCGCATCCGCCACGCAATCGTCACACCGGGGCTGCTCTAGGAGCTTGCTGAAGAACCCTGGCGGGTCGCGCGCCAAGGGCTTGTGGTGCAGATGCGAGGCGCGAGGAGGAGTCGATGCGGTGCCATCGCCGACGACGAGCAACACTGCAGATGCGCCGCAACCCCTTGGCGCCCTTCGGGTTGCGGCCTGCCAGCGTTTTTCAGCAAGCTCCTAGGCGCCCAGTGCGGCGACCGCGGCGCCGAGACCCGCCTCGAAACCGGCACGCACGCGTGGGTCTCCCAGACCCCGGTAGCGCCTATCGTTGCGATCCGAGAGGGTGACATTGTCGGTCACAAAAAGGATCGTCCCCAGCGCCAGATCGAGCTCACCAGCCACGATCGCCGCCGCCGAACACTCGCACTCGACGCCCAGGACCCGCCCGTGGCGGCCGTCGTATATCTCGGCGCCCTGGCGGTAGCCGGCATCGGTCGTATACACCAGACCCCGGTGCACCGACTCGTGGCCGCTCGCTCGCGCCGCGGTCCACAGCGCCTCGGACAGGTCCGGATCGCACACCGCCGGTACGTCCTCCGCCGCGTAGTAGCGCGACGTACCTTCGCCCCGCACCGCGTCGGCCGCGACGATCAGGTCGCCAACCCCAACTTTTGGGATCACGCCTCCGCAGGCGCCGAACAGAACCACGAGGCGCCCGCCGTTGGCGGCGATCATCTCGAGACCGTTGGCGGTCGCGGGACCGCCCATCCCCGTATAGACCAGCGTCACCGGCCGCTCACCCGCCTCGAGCCGATAGACAATCCGATCGGTAGTCTCGTCCATCGACACGGCCCGACCGCTCAAACGCTCGACGATCGCCGGCAGGTACGACTCCCGGCCGAAGGGCAGAACCAGCACGCGCTCGGCGCAGGAGAAACCCGGGTTGTTGCTGTGCGCGAAGTTCCTTGTCGGCATAGCGGAATCGGCGTGACTCGAAGAGACTCTACCAACAGGCGCACGACTCCCCTAACCTCGCCGGACCGAGCACTTCCATCTGCCCGGCTGCTCCGGCTGCTCATGCCACCTCGCCATCCCCTACTCCTGATCGCGCTCTCGGCGGTCTTCTTCGCGCTGATGGCTTGCTCGACAAAAGTCGTCTCGGCACGACTACCGGGAGGAGAGATCGCCACGATTCGCTTTGCCATCATGCTCCTGCCGTTTCTGTTCATACCTCGGCTCGGCGTGCGAGCTCTCGACTTTCAACGCGCCGATCTCTTGTTCTATCGGGGCTTTTGCGGCGGGGCGGCGGTGCTGCTCTACTTCATGGCCATCGCTCACATCCCGGTGGGCCTCGCGACCCTTCTCAATTTTTCTTCGCCGGTCTTCAGCGTTTTCTTCGCAGCCCTGTTCCTCGATGAGCCCGTGGACCGCCGCCTCGTGCCGCCCACGGCGCTGGCACTCGTCGGCATGGTGCTCGCCGCCGGTGGTGACGCCGCATCCGGAGAGCTCCTCAGCATCGGCCCCTGGGAAGGCGCCGCCCTCGCGTCGGCCGTCCTTTCCGGCGCAGCCGTGACCGCGATCCGAGCCGCCCGTCGATCCGAGGGCTCCTGGTCGATCTATGGCAGCTTCAGCCTGTTCGGCCTGCTCTGCGCCGCACCCTTCGGTCTTGCCGACATGGCGGTACCGACGGTTTCGGAGTGGCTGCTTCTCGCAGTCGTAGGCGGCGCCTCCGTCGCCGCCCAGCTGCTCATGACCTACGCCTATCGCTGGGTCACCAACCTCCAGGCCGGAGCGATTCTTCAACTCACGGTTGTTCTGACGTTGGTGATGGGCACCGTGTTTCTGGGTGACCGCCTGACCCCGCTGCAACTCGCCGGCGGCGCGCTGACCCTTGCCGGCGTGATCTGGGTGATCTGGCTCTATTCGCCGCCCCGGGCGGTCACCTGACCTGAACGGGCTGCTAGACTCGCCAACTTCGTAGGCACCGGCAGGGAGCAGTCTTGGCAGTCAGCGACGCGACAACAACCGGATTCCTGAAACTCACGCGCGACATCCGGGAACAGCGCGAGCGCGAGTGCCTGTCTCCCATCGCGGTCTGCTCCGCGGACAGTCGCGGGCGAGAGCGCGCCGAGAGTCCCGACACCTATCGCACCTGCTTCGAGCGGGACCGCGACCGGATCCTCTACTCAAAGCCCTTCCGGCGGCTCAAGCACAAGGCTCAGGTGTTCATCAATCCCGAGGGCGACCACGTGGTCACCCGGCTCACCCATACCCTTCAGGTCACGCAGATCGCGCGCTCGCTGGCCGCGGCTCTCGGCCTCAACGAAACGCTCACCGAGGCGATCTGCCTGGGCCACGAGGTCGGGCACGCTCCCTTCGGGCACATCGGCGAGGAGGCCCTCTCGCCCTACGTCGAAGGCGAGTGGCTCCATTCAGAGCAGGGCGTGCGGGTCTTCAGCCGGCTCGAGCCGATCAATCTGAGCTGGGAGGTGCTCGACGGCATCCGGGCGCACACTTGGAAGATCCAACCCGGCCCGGCGACTCAGGAGGGCATGCTGATCCGTTACGCCGATCGCATCGCCTACCTGGTTCACGACATGGAAGACGCGGTGCGCGCCGGCATCCTGAGCCGGAACCAGCTTCCGGCCGAGAGTCGTCGCGCGTTTGGCGAGCCGGGGCGGCAGTGGGTCTCGACCATGATCCACGCCGTGATCGAAGAATCGCTGCGCCTAGGCGAGGTCTCGATGGATCCAGCCATCCTCGACGCCATGAACGGCTTTCGGAAGTTCATGTTCGAGAACGTCTACCTGAGACCCGAGTCCAAGAGCCAGGCGGCCAAGGCGGTTAGGATCTTGCGTGACCTGGTGGACTACTACCTCGAGCACCCCGACGAGATGCCCGAGAGCTACCGGTTGCGCGAAGAGCCCCTGGTGACTCAGGTTCTCGATGTGGTTGCGGGCATGACCGATCGCTACGCGCTCAGAGTCCACGATCGGATCTTCCGGCCCGCCCGCACCGTCTAGCCCGTTTCTCCCCATGCGGCCGACGTCTCGCTACCCGCACTACGCGCTCGCCGTCCTGGTCCTGGTCTACGTCTTCAACTTCATCGATCGCCAGATCCTGTCGATCCTGGCCGAAGACATCAAGGCCGACCTGGGACTTTCGGACGCCAGCCTGGGGTTTCTTTTCGGCACCGCGTTCGCGGTCTTCTACGCCATTTTCGGCATCCCCCTGGGCCGGCTGGCCGATATCTGGAGCCGCAAGAAGGTCATCGCGCTGGGGCTCTTCGCGTGGAGCGCCATGACCGCGCTGTCGGGCACGGCCCGCGGCTTCGGCGCACTGGCCGCGTACCGGATCGGCGTCGGCATCGGCGAGTCCAGCGCGAGCCCGGCGGCGTTCTCGATGCTCGGCGACTACTTTCCGCCGCGCCGCCGCGCCACCGCGGTCGCGATCTACTCGAGCGGCGTCTTTCTCGGTTCCGGAATCGGCATGTTCCTCGGCGGCTGGATCGTCGACACCTGGAACCAGGCGTACCCCGCGGGTGGACCCTTCGGCCTGGTGGGTTGGCAGGCGGCCTTCTTCGGCGTCGGCCTCCCCGGTATCGCCATGGCGCTCTGGGTGGCGACATTGCGCGAACCGATCCGCGGCGCCTCGGAAGGCCTCGCCACCCCCGCGGACCATCCGCACCCGTTTCGCGAGCTGGCCCGTGAGCTCGCGAGCATCGTGCCTCCGTTTACCGTCCTTTCGATCGCCCGAAGCGCTCTCGGGCTCGGCGGCGTTCTGCGCAACCTCGCGATCGCCGCCGGCTGCGGCCTGGGCGCCTGGGGCCTGGTCGCCCTGACCGGGGACACCACCCAGTGGGTCGCGCTCGCGATCGGCCTGTACGCCTTCTTCTCGTGGCTCCAGGGGCTGGCTCACCGCGACCCGCCGGCGTTCGCCCTGATCTACAAGAGCAAGACCATGATCTTCGGCATGATCGGCTTCGGCTTCATGTCGTTCGTCGGCTATGGCATCGGTTTCTGGTTCGCTCCTTATTTCATCCGGACCTTCGGCACCAGCGTTAGTCAGGTGGGGCTCGTCCTGGGGCTGATCACCGCGGTCGCGGGCTGGCTCAGCGTCACGGTGGGCGGAGTGTTCTCGGACTGGTTGAAAGAGCGCAACCCCAAGGCGCGACTTCTGGTCGGCATGGGCACCGCCGCCGTCGCCTCGGTCGCGGCCCTGTTCTTCCTGAACGCTAGAGAGCTTCGTACCGCCTACGTTCTTGTGTTCCTGTTTCAGCTCGCAACACCGTTCTGGATCGGCTCGGCGATCGCGCTCGCCAACGAAATCGTCCTGCCGCGAATGCGCGGGACGGCCTCGGCCTTCTACCTGCTGTCGATGACCTTCGTCGGCCTCGCCCTCGGGCCGTACACGATCGGCAAGCTGAGCGACCATTTCGCCGAAGGCGGGCTGAGCGCCGCGGACGGTCTGCAGCGCGCGCTCCTGTTTGCCATGCTCGCCTATGGCGCGGCCTTTGTGTGCTTCTGGATCTCGGGCCGCTACGTCGCCAAGGAGGAAGGCTCGAGGATCGCTCGCGCTCGCGACGCCGGTGAGCGTTTGGAAGCCTCCTGAAACTCCGAGCGACCCGCAGCCGTACCAGAAGCGCACGAACCGGAAAGGACCGCGGAAATGAAGCCACGAGTCGCTTTGAGTTGCTGGATCGTCGTCGCCTTCATCGCTCTGCGTCTCGACGCCGAGAGCTCAGGGGCACTCTTCCCGTGCGAAGACGAGGAGCTCGGTCCTCGCGCCTTCTGCGGCCACCTCGAGGTTGCGGAAAACGCCGACCTCCCCCAGGGCCGCAAGATCTCTCTCGAGATCGTCGTCCTGCGCGCCGCCGAGTCCAGCGGGCTCGAACCGGTGTTCATGCTCGCCGGCGGTCCGGGCCAATCCGCGACCGACCTCACCCGGCTCGCCGAGAAGCCCTTTGCGGAAGTCAGCAAGGTCAGGGACTTCGTCTTTGTCGACCATCGAGGCAGCGGCGGCTCGAACCCGATTCTCTGCCAGACCGACACCGAAGCTCATCCCGAGCTCGCCTTCGGACAGCTGTTCGACCCGGACCACGTCGCCGAGTGTCTCGAGGCCGCGGAACAGCACGCCGACGTCACCCTATACACCAGCCGCCATGCGGTGCGAGACCTCGAAGCGGTCAGGAAGTGGCTTGGCTACGGAAAGGTCCTGCTGTGGGGCGGCTCGGGAGGCACCCGAACCGGGTTCGTCTACCTGCGCGAGTATCCGGCAAGCATCGCGGGCGCGCTTTTCGACGGTGTCGTGCCCACCGATTTCGCCGCGCCGTCGGGCTTCGCTCCGGCCGCCCAGCGCGCCCTCGGGCGGGTCTTCGAAGACTGCGGCAACCAGACCTCCTGCGCCGCCGCGTATCCCGAGCTCCGCAAGGAATTCGAGAAGGTACTCGGGCTCTTTGCGCGCGGTCCGGTCGCGACTAGCTTCGAAGCCGAGAGCGGCACGACGACAGTCCGCATGCACCGCAACGACTTCGCCTACACGATCCGCGGAATCCTCTACAACGCGGGCCGCACCGCCAGTCTCCCGGCGATGATCCATCGCGCCGCCCAGACCGGAGACCTGAGCGCCTTTGCCGAGGTCCATTGGCGCCGCGACGCAGCGGTGCGGCCATCGATCGCGTTCGGCGTTCATTTCGCGGTCTACTGCGCCGAGGACATCCCGTTCATCGACTGGGAACGGATCGCCGGGCCAACCCGCAAATCGTTCCTCGGCCGCTATCTTCTCGATCAGTACGGCGATGCCTGCAAAGCCTGGCGCTCGAACCCGGAACCTGCCGAGTTCACCCGACCGGTCACCTCAGACGCGCCCGTCCTGATGGTCTCGGGCTACTACGATCCTTCGACACCCGACGGCGTCGCCGACCGCGCGGCCGAGCATCTCTCGAACACTCGCCACGTCGTCGCCCGCAACGAAGGGCACAACGCCTCGTTCGGTTGCGCCCGGCCGCTGGCGATCGAGTTTCTCAAACGCGGCACCCTCGAAGGGCTGGGCCCGGCGTGCGAAGGCGTCGGTCCGATCGAGTTCGAGGTTCCGTCCAGCTAGGCGGTCGATGCGATCCGCGCGGCACGTTTCTTCCAGCGTGCCCGGGCCTTGGCCCGCTCCTCGTCGCGATCGCGCGGCGGCGAGGTCGTTTCGAGGCCGTCAACCAACCGCCGAGTCGCCGCGGCGACCTCATCCACCGCCCGCTCGAAAGTCGCCTCGTTGGCCTTCGATGGCGCGCGCATCCCGCTGATCTTGCGCACGTACTGGAGTGCCGCGTCGCGGAGCTCTTCGTCGGTCGCTCGGGGCTCGAAATTGAACAGGGGACGGATATTTCGGCACATGGCTGGCTCCCAAAAGCTCGTCGCGGTGAGAGTTCAGCCGCGAGTCTACCGCTTCGATCGGTCTACATCGCCTCAGCTCACGCCACGCCAGCTCTGCAGGATCTGCATGTAGTTGGCGCGCTCGAAGGCGGCGGGATCGGGCGAGTGCGCGAGGTTCATGCTGCCGCGCATCTGGTCGAGCGACTCGTATTCGTGATCGACGAGCCAGTCGCGCAGGCCGTTGCGGACCTCGGTGAGTCGCCCGGGGCCGTGCTGGAGAAGCGCCGAGACCATCTGGACGCCGTCGGCCCCGCACATGATCGCCTTGATCGCGTCCTCGACGCTGTGCACGCCGCCCGACACGGCGAGTGAGCACTCCCTCTGGCTCGACAGGATCGCCAGCCAGCGCAGCCTGAGCAGGAGCGAGCTCGAATCCGACAGGTGGAGGCTTCGCACCGCTTCGAGCTCCTCGATGTCGATGTCGGCCTGGTAGAAGCGATTGAAGAGAATCAGCCCGGCGGCGCCGGCCTGCTCGAGCCGCGCCGCGAAGCTCGGCAGCGCCGAGTAGTAGGGCGAGAGCTTGACCGCGAACGGGATGTCGATCCGGCCGGCGAGCTCGGCGATCATCACGACGCTCGAGTCCTCCACCCAGCTCGCGCTCACCTTGGGATCGGTCACCAGCTCGTAGAGGTTGACCTCGAGCGCCGACGCCCCGGCCTCCTCGATCAGGCTCGCGTACTCGAGCCAGCGGCCACTGTGAGTGCCGTTGAGGGACCCGACGACCGGCAGCGCGACCGCTTCCCGGATCAGCCGGACTTGATTCAAGTACTCCTCCGGCCCGAGCGCGAAGTCGCCCGGTGACGGCAGGTAGCTCATGGCTTCGGCGAACGAATGCGCCGGCTCGTCCAGAAACGCCGCGGTCGCCATCTGCTCGTGCTCAATCTGCTCCTCGAACAGCGAGCGCAGGGTGATCGCCGCGGCTCCGGCGTCTTCCAGCCGCTTGACGGTGTCGAGATCATCGGCCAAAGGCGAAGCTCCGGGCATCAGCGGATGCGCGAGCTCGAGGCCCAGATACGAGGTCTTCAGCTCCATCAACGCACTCCGATCACTTCGATCCCTCGGCCGGCGGCTCGAGACCCTCGCCCGCGGGCACCGTAACGCTGGCGAGCTGCTGGTAAATCGCATAGCGGCGCTCGGCGTGCTTCTGGCTCTCCGCCAGGAATCTCTTGTAGCGGGCCGGATCGAGCTTCTCGACCATCCGGAACCGGGTCTCGAGCGGCAGAACCTCGCTCACCTTGCGCTTCGGCGTCTTGGAGTCGAACTTGAGCGGCGGCAGCCCTTGCACCGTGCGCCGCGGATCGAACCGGTAGAGCGGCCAGATTCCCGACTCGACCAGGAGCTTCTGGTGCTCGACACCCTGGGCGAGATCGTAGCCGTGCGCGATACAAGGACTGTAGGCGATCACCAGCGACGGTCCCTGGTACGACTCCGCCTCGGCGAGCACCTTGACGGCGTGGTTCATGTCTGCGCCGAAGGCGATCGAGGCCACGTAAACATGACCGTAGCTCATCGCCTCGAGCCCCAGATCCTTCTTGCCGATCTCCTTGCCGGCCACCGCGAACTTCGCCGAGGCGCCGAGTGGCGTCGCCTTGGACGCCTGGCCGCCGGTGTTCGAATAGACTTCGGTGTCCATGACCAGAACGTTGACGTCGCGCTTGAGCGACAGAACGTGATCGAGGCCGCCGTAACCGATGTCATAGGCCCAACCATCGCCGCCCAGGAGCCAGACGCTCTTGCGGACCAGGTAGTCGGCGATCCCGGCCAGCCGGTCGGCGCGTGGGTCATTCATCGCGACGAGCTTGGTCCGAAGGCGCTCGACCCGGCTGCGCTGCGCCGAGAGCTCGCCTTCGCCACGCGACTCGGCTTCGAGGATCTCGGCCGCCAGCCCGTTGCCGACCCGGTGCGCCAACTCGGCGAGCTCCGAACGAGCCTGCTTCTCCAGGTGATCGACCGCCAATCGAAATCCCAGCCCGAACTCCGCGTTGTCCTCGAACAGCGAGTTCGACCAGGCCGGCCCCCGACCGTCACGGTTCTTGGTGAACGGAGTTGTCGGGAGGTTGCCGCCGTAGATCGATGAGCAGCCGGTGGCGTTGGCGATCAACAGGCGGTCGCCGAAGAGCTGGGTCATGAGCTTGACGTACGGCGTCTCGCCGCAGCCCGCGCAGGCTCCCGAGTATTCGAACAGAGGCTCCATGAACTGAGACCCCTTGGCGTCGACGCGCGGGATCAGGGCCCGGTCGACGTCGGGAAGATCGAGGAAGTAGCTGTAGTTCTCGCGCTCGCGATCGCGTATCGGCCGCTGCGGCCGCATGTTGATCGCCTTGCGTCGCGGGTTGGCCTTGTCCTTGGCGGGGCACACCTCGACGCACAGGTGACACCCGGTGCAATCCTCAGGCGCAACCTGGAGCGCGTACTGAAGGCCGCGGAAGTCCGGAGCCTTGTAGTCGACCGAAAGAAAGCTAGCCGGGGCTGCGCCGTTGCCACCGTTCTCGAGAGCGGGATCGAAAACCTTGGAGCGGATCGCGGCGTGCGGGCAGACCAGCACGCAGTGGTTGCACTGGATGCAAACGTCGGGCTCCCAGACCGGAATCTCCTGCGCGATGTTGCGCTTCTCCCACCGGCTGGTGCCTGTCGGCCAGGTGCCGTCGATCGGGAACGCGCTCACCGGCAGCAGGTCGCCCTTGCCCGCCAGCATCACCGAGGTCACCTTCTGCACGAAGTCGGGCGCTTCGGCGGCCACGATCGGCGGACGGTGTCGAGTCGCGCTCACGTCTTTCGGAATCTCGACTCGGTGAAGGCGCTCGACCGCGGCATCGACCGCGCGAAAGTTCTTCTCCACCAGCACCGGGCCACGCTTTCCGTAGCTTTTCTCGAGCGCCTTTTTGACCGCCGCCAGCGCCTTGCCACTGGGCAGGAGATCGGTCAGCGCGAAGAAGGCGGCCTGCATGATGGTGTTGACCCGCCCACCCAGGCCGAGCTCGCGAGCCAAACCGTAAGCGTCGATCACCCAAAAGGCGAGGTCCTTTTCGAGGATCTCTTTCTGCACCTCGCTCGGCAACCAGTCCCAAACGTCCTCCGCGGCGTGCGGGGAATTGAGCAGAAACGTCGCCCCATGGCCCGCTCGTTCGAGCACCTCGAAACGATCCAGGAAGTCGAACTGGTGACAGGCCACGAATGCCGCCTGATCCACCAGATAGGCCGAGCGGATCGGCCGGTCCCCAAAGCGCAGGTGGGAGACCGTCACCGCTCCGGCCTTCTTCGAGTCGTAGACGAAGTATCCCTGAACCTGCTTCTCGGTTTGCCCACCGATGATTTTGATCGAGTTCTTGTTGGCGCTCACCGTGCCGTCCGAGCCCAAGCCGAAGAAGAGGGCGCCGACGGTTCCGTCGGCCTTCGGCGCGCTCTCTCGCGAAATATCGAGCGATCTGTGGGTGACGTCATCGACGATCCCGACGGTGAAGTGGTTGCGCGGCGACGGCTCGGCAAGCTCTGCGAAGACCCTTTCGACGCACGCTGGATCGAACTCCTTGGACGACAAACCGTAGCGACCCGCGACGACGCCCGGGGTGGCCAACCAGCTCGAGACGCCGAGCGCCTCGGCCTCGCGGATCGCCGTGACCACGTCCAGATAGAGTGGGTCGCCCACCGCGCCCGGCTCCTTGGTGCGATCGAGCACCGCGATTCCTTTCACGGAGGGCGGCAGCGACCGAGCAAAGGCCTCGACGTCGAAGGGCCGATAGAGTCGCACCTTGACGACCCCGACTCGCTCCTCGGCGGAGGCCAGACGATCTACCACTTCGTGCACGGTCTCGGCGCCCGAGCCCATCAAGACGAGCACCCGCTCGGCATCCGGGTGCCCCGCGTATTCGAACAGGTCGTACGAACGGCCGGTGAGCTCGGCGAAGCGAGCCATCGTGGCGCGTACGATTCCCGGACAGGCGTCGTAGAAGCCGTTGGCGGCCTCGCGCGCCTGGAAAAACGCGTCCGGGTTCTGAGCGGTGCCGCGTAGAACCGGTCGATCGGGGCTCAAGGCGCGCTCGCGATGCGCTTCGACCCACTCGAACTGGATCAGCTCTCGAAGCTGCTGGTCGGTGATCTCGTCGATCTTTTGAATCTCGTGCGAGGTCCGAAAGCCGTCAAAGAAATGGAGGAACGGAATCCTCGATTCGAGCGTAGCGGCCTGGGCGATGGCCGCCAGGTCGTGCGCTTCCTGAACCGACCCGGAGGCGAGCATCGCGAAGCCGGTCTGCCGGGCGGCCATGACATCCGAGTGATCGCAGAAGATCGACAGGGCGTGGGTAGCCAGCGACCTTGCCGCGACGTGCAGAACGAACGGCGTCAACTCCCCGGCGATCTTGTACATGTTGGGAATCTTGAGCAGCAGCCCTTGCGAGGCGGTGAAGCTCGTTCCCAGCGAGCCCGCCTGGATGGCGCCGTGAATCGCGCCCGCGGCTCCGCCTTCGGATTGCATCTCGACCACGTCAGGCACCTGACCCCAGACGTTGGAGCGTCCCTCCACGGACCAGGCATCGGCGAGCTCGCCCATCGGCGAAGCCGGCGTGATCGGGTAGATGGCGATGACCTCGTTCGACCGGTACGCGACCGACGCGGCGGCTTCGTTGCCATCGACAGTAATCTTGCCTGCTTTCGCCATGATGCGCTCCAGTGGACTGGGCTCGCAGGCATCGTAGTGGCAGCCCGCACCCGCCACCACACCTAGCGGACCGGTAAAGGCCCCCACCCTAACAGGGGGCGATTCCTAGGCGTGCTGCAGGCGGTGGCGCGCCTGCCGAAAACTCACCAACCGGCCTTCGACCTCGTCCCAGAGATGGAGCCGCGCGCTACGCAGGCTGGTCCAGATGGTCAAGCGGGTCACGTGGTGGAGCTCCTGCACCTGCGTGAAGCATTCCTTCAGCCGGTAGTTGGGGATCGCCGACGCCAGGTGATGGACGTGGTGAAAGCCGATATTGCCGGTGAACCAGTGCAGAAGCGCCGGGAGATCGTAGAGCGAGCTACCCTCGATGCCGGCGCGGTAGAAGTCCCACTCCTCGTGCTCACGCCAGTAGGTGTCCTCGAACTGATGCTGGATGTAGAACAGCCAGACGCCAATCGTGCCGCTGAGGAGGATGATCAATCCTTCGACCACCAGGAAGCGCCCGAGGCCGAAGAGCTGCCAGCCGGCGAGTATCGCTCCGGCAATCGCCACGTTGGTCCACATGACGCTAGCCCACTCGCGCTTCCATCGGCGCGGGATGTCGAGCGGCAGGCGCTGCTTGAGAACGAACTGATAGAACGGTCCGATCCCCAGAAGCACGATCGGATGGCGATACACCCGGTACTTGAGTCTGCCCCACCACGATCGCTCGAGGTATTCCTCGACCGTGAGCGTTTCGACGTCGCCCAACCCCCGGCGGTCGAGGTCTCCCGAGGTGCCATGGTGAATCCCGTGAGTCCGACGCCAGTAGACGAAGGGGGTCAAGGTGAACACGCCGAGCACCGCGCCGACCGCGTGATTCATCTTGCGGGACCTGAAGAAGGACCCGTGACCGCAATCGTGCAGGAAGATGAACAGCCGGATCTGGAGGCCGGTCGTAGGCAAGGCCAAAAGCAGGGTGAGCCACAGGGAGACCTCGAGGCTCTTGAGCATCAGCAACCAGCCCGCGGTCCAGAGGCCGAGGGTGGTCAGCAGCTGAAACCACGCCTTGCGGTCGATCGCCCCCATGTGGGGCTGGAGAAGCCCGTTCCAGTATCGGGCCACTTCGGCCCGTGTCGGCACGTTCAACGCGTTCTTTCGAGGCTCATGCATTCCACGCCTGTAGATTCTAGCAGCCCAGCTCCGAGCCTGCAGTCGATCAACCCGCAGCAACCAATTCGGCGCGGATTTCGCGGTTGTGCTCGCCGAGGCGAGGCGGATACCGGCGGTAGGTTGGGCCGGCGCTCGACATTCGAACGGGATGGCCGACCGATCTCACCATCCCGATCAGCGGATGCTCGAGCTCGACGATCATGCCGCGAGCCACGATCTGCTCGTCGGTGAGCGCCTCGTCGACGAAATTGATCGGGCCGGCCGGAATCCCGGCGGCCACCAGATCCTCGACCCAGTCGGCCGCATCGCGCGAGCGCAGAACCTCCTCGAGCAGCGGAATCAGTTCGCTGCGGTGGGCGTTGCGGTCGGGATTGGTCGTAAAGCGCGGGTCGGTCATCAATGATCCCTCGACGCCGAGCACTTCGCAAAACCGCTTCCAGAGCCGCTCGGTACCGACCGCGACGATCAAGTCCTTGTCGCGCGCACGAACCGGCTGATAGGGCGCGATCGAAGGGTGAGCGTTGCCGAGCTTGGTCGGGCGCTCGCCGGTGGCAAAAAACGAGCCGGCAATGTTGGCAAGCCAGGTGACCTGGGCATCCACGAGCGCCACGTCCAGGAACTGCCCCTGCCCGCACCCGCCCACCCGATCTCGAGCGTAGAGCGCGGCCTGAATACCGATCAGCGCGTAGAGGCCGGCGCTGATGTCCGCCATTGCGGTCGGAAACCGGATCGGTCCCGATCCGGGCTCTCCAGCCAGCGCCATCAAGCCGGCCTCGCCCTGGGCGATGACGTCGTAGCCCCCACGGCCGGCCTTCGGCCCGGAATGGCCGTAGCCGCTGATCGCCGCCTGAATGAGGCCCGGATTCGCCTTAAGCAGAGCTACCGGATCCAAACCGGCACGCTCGAGCGATTCCATCTTGGGGTTGTTACAGATGAAAACGTCCGCACTCTCGAGGAGGGCAAGCAACACCCGATGGTCGGCGGCGTCCTTAATGTCGAGCTCGATCGAGCGCTTGTTGCGGTTGACCGAGAGAAAGTAGGCGCTCTCGCCTTCGAGGAAAGGCGGACCCCACTTGCGAGACTGATCTCCTACCCCCCGGCGCTCGACCTTGATGACGTCGGCGCCGAGATCCCCGAGTGTCATTCCGCAGTACGGTCCCGCGAGGGCCTCCGCCATCTCGATGACACAAATACCGTCGAGGGGGGCTGGCGGGGAGTCGGTCATATCTGGCACGAGGGTGATCCTGAAGGATATCCGAACCTCGAGCGCGCGGTGACGGAGGGCGATCGCCACATCCGAAAGGCCCGCCGCTTCGTACTCGAAACGGCGGCCTCGGGCAATTGATTCTCCGAAGCCGAGTAAACTCGGGGCTCCGAAACCCCGGAAGCGTTCCCGGCTTCCGGTACGGCACTTGCTTCACACACCGACCATGGGACGCAGGCAGCACCTCGAGAAGGACCGCGCGGGATCCGCAGCGACCGGCATGTGCCTCGCGCTGGGACTGACTCTCGCCCTCGCGAGCGGCACCCGTGCAGCGACCTACGTCGTCGTCAGCGACGGCGATCTACTGGACCAGGCCACGACCGTGGTCGAAGCGACGATTCTCCACAGGCTGCCCGCCCTTCGGGGAGCCAGACCTGCGACCGAGCATCTCGCGGCTGTCGGGCGCGTGATCAAGGGCAGACTCACATCGAGCACGCTGATCGTACGGACTCCCGGCGGCTCGACCGAGACCGGAGAGCTCGTCATCCCGGGCTCGCCTAGGTTTGCGGAAGGGGATCGGGTGCTCCTGTTTCTGGCGGCGAATCCGGACGGCAGCTACTCGCCGCTTCATCTCGCTCTGGGGGTTTTCTTCCGGCGCGACCACGACACCGGCTCGCTGGCGGTCAGAACCCTCGAAAATGCCACCCTGCTCGACGCGCGGCTGGATCAGGCCACCGACCTCGCGCGCGACCATGACCTCTTTCTCGAGTGGCTCGAGGACCGCCACCGAGGGTTGCTCAGGCCACCGGACTACCTGCTCGAACGACCCGTGTCACCGGTTTTTCTGGCCGTCCCATACACCCTGATGGAGTACCGCGGCAATCACGTCCGCTGGTTTGATTTCGACGCCGGCGATCCGGTCAGCTGGTTTTTTCGAAGCGCCGACAGCACCGATTCGCAGGCCGAGTTCGAGGCCGCGCTCGGCGCCTGGAAGCCGGAGCCGGCGCGGCTGGTGCTGGCCGGCGAGACCAACCGCTCGAATGGATTCGAACGGTCCGACGGAGTCAACGCGATCATCTTCGGCGATCCGAACGACTCGGTCACCGGCTCCTACAGCTGTGACGCCAACGGTGGTGGCACCCTCGCCACAGGCGGTTGGTGGGCCAGCGGCACCGGGGAGTACAAAGGCGAGACCTATGCCCGAATCGTGGAAGCCGAGATCGTGGTCAACGACGGTGTCGAGTGCCTGATCGAAACCAACCGGGCCGCCGCCGCCGAGCTCTTCACCCATGAGCTGGGCCACACGCTCGGCATCGGGCACTCCTGCGGAGACGACGTCACCGGACCCTGCGGACTCGAGAAAGACAAAAACGATGCGACCATGAGAGCCAGCCTGCACGACGACGGTCGTGGCGGGGCGATCCGGCCCGACGACCGGGCCGCCCTGGTGGCGCTCTACGGCGCGAGCCCTTCGCCCCCCTCCGTGGGCCCACAACCGAGTGAGCTGACCGTAAAAGCCCTCAAACCCTCCGCCGGCCGCCTGCGCTGGATCGACAACTCGTCCACCGAGGCAGGGTTCGAGGTCTGGCGACGGGTCGGCAGCCGGGCCTTCGAGCTCTGGCGCGAGGCCCCAGCCGACACCACGAGCCTGCGTTTTTCGGACGCCAAACCGGGCAAGACCTACGGCTTCAGAGTGCGAGCCGTGCTCGGCGATCCGGCCGATGGCCTCACCACCGAGTTTTCGAACACCGCGTCCGTGACCATGCCGAAAACGCTCAAGAGGCCCAAGAAGCTCAAGGCGACCGTCCTCGGTCCGACCTCTGGCCGGCTCGTCTGGAAGGATCGGTCCGACGGTGAGAAGAAGTTCCGCATCGAGCGAAGAACGGGCTCCGGAGGTTGGGAGAGCTGGCGCTCGGCGCCGGCCAACGCGACCAGGTTCGAGTTCGACGACGGAGAGCCGGGCACCACCTACAGCTTCAGGGTCCAGGCCCGCAGGGCCGGCAGCCACTCCAGCTATTCCAACATCGCTACCGTTACTCTGCCCGAATGAGCCACCAGCGAGACGGTCGAGAGCGCTTCCTGGTGCTCCTGCTGCGGGTCGGCGCGGTCCTCACCGGATCGGCGATCTTCGCCGTCTTCCTGCCCGAGGCCACCATGGCTTCGATCTACGCTCGCCTCGGCATCGGCGAGTTTCCGTCGTCGCCGCTGACCAACTACCTGACCCGTTCGCTTTCCGCGATGTACGCCTTCCACGGCGGCTTGTTGTTCGTTCTGTCGACCGACGTGCGCCGGTTCCGGAAGGCGCTCATCTTCGTCGGTTGGGCGACGGCCGCTCTCGGCGTAGCCTTGACCGCCATCGACCTGCAGGCACCGATGCCCACTTGGTGGGTGCTCGCCGAGGGGCCCTGCGTGGTCGGCATCGGCCTGGTGGTCGCCCGGCTCGCCCGCGATCTCAGCCCGGACTGCGGCTGAACGCGAACTCGTCCAGAAGAAGCACGCCCGAGCCGTCGCTGGTGCCCAGGGGAAAACCCGCCTCAAACGAGTTGATGCGTCGCTCCGCGGTGTCGAGATCGCTCCGGGCACCTCGGACGCGGCCGTTTCTGGCCAGGCTCGCGAAACCCTCCGGCGATCCGTCGTCCGGCGCCGCCCGCCAAGTGAGGGTGAGACGGGTAGATCGCTTCGCCGAGATCTTGGTTCGGGCAACGCGCCGCGCGCCTTCCGATCCGTGAACGTAGAGCGCGACTCGGAAGCGCTTCGCGACACGCTCGAGGGTCATCTCCACCTCGACGGTCTTTCCGTCGGTCAAGGCGACGACGACCTCCTCGCGACTCAGCCGCTCGAGGCCACTGGGATCGATCGACAGCTCGAGCGCGACCTCGGCTTCGCGACCGGGCACCCTGGCCCGAACGCGAGGCCGACCCGAATCCGCGCGAACCGCAAGCGCGAAACCGGTGCCCTCGAGACCTGGGCTGGTGAGTCCCGGCTTGCCCCGTTTCTTCCAGCCCGAGAAATCTCCCGACTCGAAACCGTTGTGAAAGATCTCGGCGGTCGCTATGCGGTAGATCGCGCCGCCGAGGTCGACCGCGTAGATCTCGCCGTCCTCGTCTTCGCCAAAACTCGCAATGCCGAGATCGGTGTCGGCGAGCTGCCGGAACGACCATTCTCCGCCGGCGCCCGGAGTCGCGCCCCAGATACGACCCGAGCAAAAATCGCCGAAGACATAGACGCCTTCGAGACCGGGGGACCTCGAGCCCCGGTAGCGGTACCCTCCGGTCACCGAGCAGCCCTGGTCATGCCGGTACTCGAGGATCGGAGTCACCAGGTCACCGGTGTCGCAACTATTGGACGGATTGAAGCAGCTCGATCCCTCCATTCGGCGCCAGCCATAGTTCTCCCCGCCAGGGCTTCCGGCGGGTTGAAGATCGATCTCCTCGACGGCGTTCTGCCCCACGTCTCCAATGAAGAGATCGCCGGTCTCGCGGTCGAAGCCGAAGCGCCAGGGGTTGCGAAGCCCGAAAGCCCAGATCTCCGCCCGTGCGCTCGAGTCGTTGACGAACGGATTGTCGGGCGGAATCGCGACCGGGCTGCCGTCCACGTCGATGCGCAGGATCTTCCCGAGCAGATTGTCGAGACTCTGCGCGTTGTTTTGCGGGTCGCCGCCCGAACCGCCGTCGCCCGAGGCGATGTAGAGGTAGCCGTCCGGCCCGAAGGCGATGTGACCACCATTGTGATTGGCGAACGGTTGATCGAAGGTCAGAAGAGCGATCTCGGAATCGATGTCCGCCCGGTTCGGATCGGCACTCGAGACCGAGAAGCGCGAGACCACCGTGTCGCCGGCGCGATCGGTGTAGTTGACGAAGAATAAGCCGTTGCTCTCGTAGTCAGGGTGAAACGCCAGGCCCAGAAGGCCCCGCTCATCGCAGCATCGAACCGAGCTCGAGAGATCCAGAAACGGGACCTCGCGCACGGCACGGTCTTCGAGGACCAGGACCCTGCCGGCCTGCTCGACAATGAAAAGGCGCTCCGAGCCGTCTCCGGGCGCGACCAGGCCCAACGGCTGGTCGAGACCGGAGACGACCTCCTCGAGCTCGATGGCTCCCTGCGCGCGGGCGACCCCAACCGTCGCCAGACAGAGCAGAGCCAGCCAGATACCGTTTCTCACCGCGAGCCTCACGCCGAAAACGCTACCACCGGCGAGCTGCAAACCTCATTTCGTTCCGGTTCCGGTGAGGCTTGCCGCCCTCATCCGGTCTTCGCGCGAGCGATCTGGCGCCACGCCCCGAAGGCGAGCAGGATCACAGCCAGCGCGCAGACGATCGCGGGACCGCTGGGCAGGTCCCATCGGTACGACGCGAACAGGCCCAGAACGCTCGCCGTCACGCTGGTTAGAGAGGCGATGCCGATGCGAGCGGGCCAGCTCGAGCTCGCGGCGAGCGCGATGATCGCCGGAGCCACCAGGTACGAGAACACCATCAGCACTCCGGCCATCTGCACCGAAATGGTGATGACCAGAGCGAAGGTGGCGTAGAAGAGAAAGTCCCAGAGGCGCACATTCAAGCCTTCGGCAAAAGCCTCCTCGGGATGCTCCGAGATCAGAATGAACTTGTGCCGGAAGAGGTAGTGGGCAACACCCACGCCGGCGTAGATAAGCAGAGTCGTCGCCACCTTGGGCCAGCTGACCCAGAGGATCGCGCCGGCCATCAGCTCCTTGATCTGCTCGGCGCCCTCCGGAGCGCGGTCGGCAACCACGATCGCCGCCGCCGAAGCAATCACGAAAGTGATGCCGATGATCGCCTCCTGCGGAACCCTCCCCTCGCGCATGCGGGTAACCGCGAAGATCGCCGCACCGATGAGCGCGAAACCCAGCGAGAACGTGTAGGAGGCGGGAGTTCCCGGCGGGTGACCGGTAACCGCCAACGCCACGACCGAGCCCAAAGCCGCGATCTGAGCCAGGGCAAGGTCGACGAAGATCACCTCACGCAGGAGGACGTGCAGACCGAGATAGGCGTGGATGCCGACCAGCACCAAACAGGCGGCAAACGGAGCGGCCATGAATTCCAGCGCATCCATCGCGAAACCCTTCCTTAGGAGCCGAAGGCCCGTTTGAGATCGTCGATCCAGCCGTCGACCAGTTCGAAGTAGCCCTCGGCCGAGACCTCCATCGGGCTCAGGGCCACGATGACCGACGTCGCGCCGGCTCGCTCCGCGATGGTCTCGATCTGGCTGCGGCTGAAGTAGGTCGCGGCCAGAAGCACCTTGACCTTTTGTGTCTTGATCGTCTCGAGCAGCTCGAAAACGTGTTTGGCTGATGGGGGGATGCCGGGCTTGCGCTCGACGAAATCGACCACTTCGAGCCCGAAAAGGTCGGTGAAATAGATCCAGTTGCCGTGATAGGCCACGATCTTTTTCCCTCGGAAAGAAGCGGCCTTGCCAAGCCAACCCCCCAAACGGTCGAGAAGAGGCTTGCCCTCGTACTCCTTGGTCTTCAGAAACTCGAACAGCTTGCCCTGGCGCGCCAGGTCGTCGAGAGTCTCCGCGCCCAGAAGCTCGACGAGCTCGTTTCCGTACAGCGCCTGGTCAATGCGCCGCGCGAATTCGGCGAGCCCGGCCCGGTAGGTCACCGCGCCCGCGGGGTCCACACGCTCGAGACCGGCTTCGATATTGGCGGCGATCCTCTTGGCATTGATCGGGCTCGTGTGAATGTGCGGGTTACCGAAGATGTGCACGTCGCCGGCCTCACGGCTCACCGAATCGGGCACGTCGAGCATGGCGACCCCTGCGCTGGCACTGACGTACCCCGGTTCTCCACTCCGGATCCTACGGTTCCCCGACTTGTCGACCAGGGTCGGCGCCCAGAGCTCGAGATCGAGCCCGGTGCTGACGAAGAGATCGGCGCGTTTCAACATCAATGCAAACGACGGCTTCGGCTTGACGAAGTGGGCGTCTTCGTCGCCTCGGGAGATCGCCTCGGCAACGACGCGGTCGCCGCCCACGAACTGTGCGATCGCTGCGTAGGCCGGCAGTGTCGTTACTACTCTGACCTCCGCCGCCACAGAAACGGCCTGAAGCGCGAGCGCCGCTGCCAGAAGAAAAAATGTGATCGGTTTTGGCATCAATAGCTCTCGTGCTTGTGCGGGCCGGCGGCCCAGGTCAGTTGAATGGTGAAGCGATCATCGCGCTCTCCCGAAGGCTGGAGCTCGAACAAGCTGTACTCGGCGCGTAGCCGGACGTACTCGCTCTGCCACCAGGAGAGGTACGGGACGATACCGGTCGTGTGGCTGTCGGAATCGAGAGGGTCCTCGGCCCTGTCGAAGCGAACGCCGCCGTAGAGATTGCGCCGCACCAAACCCTCGACGTCGGTGTAGGCACCGACCGCATCGTGTCGAACGCCAAGGTCGTCTTCGCGCTCCGAGAAGAGGATCTCGGTGCGCCAGGTCAGGCCCCGGTACTTGGTCCTGCCGGCCGGCTGCCAGCTGTAGGTGAAATCGGTGCCGTAGACCCGGCTCGCGCCGCCGGTGGCGGTCTTGCCGGCGATACCCGAGACGCCCCACTCGAAGTAGCTCGAGCCCGCCAGCTCCCAAAAGTTCTTGAGCCGGCCCAGAATCGCCAGGTCCTCGAATTCCTCGCCGCCGAAGGCGGCCTCGTTCTCCCCGTCGGTCACCTCGAGGGTGACCTCGTTGGCCGTTGCCCAGGGCTTCGGGAGAAGCCAACTGAAGGAGAGACCTGTCTGACCCAGCCCCTCTTCTCCGAAAAGGGTCTGGTAGACCAACGGGTATTCGGTCTGCGGCAGGGCGTGCAGATGCTGGCGGTTGAGCGGCCCGAACCGCTGCCGGAACTTCCCGGCGAGAAGATCGAGGCCCCCGGGGAGCGAGCTGTAGTTGACGTAGGCCTCCTCGATCTCGAGCCCCTCGTCGCCCACCGCGAGCGTGACGCGGGTACGCGAAAACGGATCCAATGCGGACTGCAAATCGAGCTCGAACTCCTCGAAAGCGAATTCGTCGCGCTCATCCCCGAGCGTCGCGCCGAGCAGAATGCCGGTAAACGAGATCTCGGGATTCAGAAGATTGAGGCTGCCCTCTCTGCCGGTCGCCGTCGCCGTGATGGGTACAGGAACGGCGGATGAGCTCGGTTCGGCCGACTCGTCTGCGGCCGCCTCTCGTGCAGCCGCGCGCAGCGACGCGAGCTCGTCCTGCGCAGCGGCGGGCGGCTCGGTGGCAGGCGCCGGACTCTCGAGCGCGCCTTCGAGCTCCTCGATCCTTCCTTCGAGCGCAGCAATCCTGCGCTCATACTCCGCCCTCAGCGAGGCGAGCTCGCTGCGAACGGCCGCGACCGCCTCGGCGGACTCCCTCTGGGCTCGAGCCGGCGCTTCCACCCCGCTCAAAAGCAGCAAGAACGCCGCCGCCATTGCGGGACTCTTCCATAGTCTCAAACGTTGGATGGGATGCACGATCTTCGGTCTCCTCTGGTTCCTGGGCTCGATGCGTCGGACGTTCAGCGCCGCCGGCCTCCCCCAGAAAGGAGCGACCGCCATTCCGTGCCAGAAGGCGCGCACGCAGCCGATTCGGGGGCTTGGGGACCTAGACCCGAGGCGGCGCGCGGGGCGATCTGTAACGGGGGAGGTCGAGATCACCTCGGTCAAAGCGCGGCATCGGTACCGGACGGTCCGCCGACCCGGCGGCCGCGACCTGCACCCCGACCGTAGCCTCCCTCGCCTGTCGCTTGTCGAGGACACATTCCGCGCAGTGACGGTCCCGGACCCCGGAAGGACCCTCGATGTGGAGCATCGGGTCGAGCGCCTCGTGGCCCGTGACCACCACTTCGCCCTCGTGAAATGAAGCGCGCAGACCGCTTTCGGTGTGGCCCAAAGCGGAGAGTGCCGGCAGGAGCAGGGCTCCGAGGGCCAACCCGATCGTGATCGAACGCCTCATTGCTCACCGATGGTACAAGAACGCTGCCATCGTCGGCCTTGGCGGCCCCCAGTCGGCGAAGCGGGCCAAGATATAGTAATCTCAGAAGTAATCTTTGATCTGTCTGCGCGCTGCGAAAAGGAGGCTTCTCATGAACTCACGTCTACCCCTTGCGTTCCTCGTCGCCTTGGCCCTGCTGACGGGAGTCACCTCGGCGCCCGCGCAGGCCGGAAACACCGTTTCTCAGTTCACCTTCGCCAACAACTTCTTTTCCGCCTCGCCCGCGTGCCCCGTCAACCAGTTCCCGACTTTCGAATCGATCGTCCCGGTGCCCGCGATCATCGATCCCTTCGAGGAGGATTTCATTCCGTTCTTCTGCCAGATTCAGGTTGACAGGAAGGGGAACCCGGTCAAGAAAGCCAAAGGCACCTTCGAGACCGACCTCATCGTCATCGACAACGTCACCGGCGAGGCCGAGACGTTCCCGATCCGCTCCGGCAAGTTCAAGACCGGCTCCAACGGCATCGATACTTTCGACTTCGATATCCCCGCCGAACTCTTCGCCGACGGCTTCGAGTCCGGAGACGTCTCCGCTTGGTCGTACACTCGCTCGGACTTCACGAACAAGAAAAGGGCCGACAACGCCTCGGTGAGTTGCGGCACTTCGTCGAGCAAGAGCAACAACTAGCGCGTCGCATCCGAGCAGACCATTACAATCGCCGCGTGCGGCGAATCCTGGTTATCTGTGTCGTCGTTCAGGTGCTCCTCGGCTTCCTCGCGGCGAAGATCTATCTCACTCGGCACAACACGCTGCACGCCAACGGGCGGTGGTCGTCCACCAAGACCCAGCTCGAGCGCGGCGTGCTGGGGTCGTTCGCGTTTGTGACCGAGAGTCAGAGCCTCGCGGGCGGCACTCTCAACCTCGGCGCCTGGCACGGCTTTCAGGAGGTCGTCCTGCGAGAGACGCTTGCAGCCCCGGAGTCGATCGCGTTCGATTTGCGGCTCGCCAAGGGCACCGACTTGACGGCCCTCTTCGACCGCGACAAGGACGGCAATTCGACCGGCATTCGCTTCAGCACCGCCCGCCGGCATCCGAACGCTCTCCTCGAAATCGCTGCCGACGGAGAGTTCCTGAGCAAGGCGCTGTTCGGCGCTCGGGTCGTGCCGGCCGACACCTGGTACCGAGCTCGAATCGAGCTCGCCGGCGCACGCGGGGTGGTCCGGCTCGACGGCCACGAGCTTGGAGACTTTACCCCTGCCAAGCGCCCGGACCGATTCATCGGGTTCCGAGGTGGCGGCTCCAAGCCCGTCCTGCTCGACAACCTCGAGATCATGCTGGTCGGAGGCGAGCGAATCATCGAAAACTTCAACGCACCCCGAGGCCTCATCGGACCGGCGCTCGCGGTCTCGGTGGCGCTCGTGGCCCTCACCCTCGGTCTCTACACCCTCCTCAAGCGACTGGCCAACGAAAACGAGAAGAAACTCGCGCTCTCGTTCTTGATGGTCAATCTCACGGTTTTGGCGATCGGGCTTGTCCTGTTCGTGTTCGTCCTTCTTCGCGCCGGCTCCTACCCCGGCATCGGCCGGGCTTTGCAGGAAGCCGAGGCGGCGTTTCGGAAGGGCTCCACCGAGCAGGTACTCGCCGACATCCGCGACCGTCACTCTCCACCTCCCGAGGCTTCCGCCGCCGACGGCAGCGTGCCCCACCGCATCCTCCTGCTCGGGACGTCCCAGACCTGGGGCGCCGGCGCCCGGCGCGACCAGGAGACTCTAGCTCGAGTCCTGGAAGCCAAGCTCAACGGTCGCTCCGGTCCCGGCCGGGGCTTCGAGTGCATCAACGCGGGTTTCAGCTCGCTCAGGGCCGCTGATCTGGTGCCGATTCTCGAGCGCGACATCCTCTCCCTCGCGCCATATGTTGTGGTGATCAACCTCGGCACCAACGATCGCTCGACCGGAACCGGTTTCGCGTCGAGCGTTCGCGAGCTCGCGCTGGCGGCCCGTCGCGCCGGCGCTCGCACCATTCTGGTCAAGGAAGCCAACGAGACGGGATCGGTCGATCGAGAGCAGCTCGCCCGATTTGCGGATCTCGACCGGGTCGGTGCCGAGCTCGGCCTGCCGGTAATCGACATGCACGGCCACCTCAGGGAGCGTCGGGACACGGGGTTTCTCTGGTGGGACGTGGTCCATCTCACCAGCTACGGCCAGCGGCTGGTCGCGGAGAAGCTGATCGAGGAGATCGAGCGCCTCGACCAGGTCACGACCGTGGCGCCGACGCCCTGGCCGCACTCACGCCGGTGAGTGGCGGCCAAGCCAACCACGACTCCTACTCTGCGTCGAGCACGAGCGCGTCGAGCGCTAGATGCACCATGTCGTCGAACGTCGTCTGGCGCTCGTCCGCCGAGCTTCTATCACCGGTGATGAGCTGGTCACTGACGGTCAGGATCGTGAGCGCGCGGGCGCCGCACTCGGCGGCCAGGCCGTAGAGTCCCGCGGCTTCCATCTCGACGGCAAGGACGCCCATTCGCTGCATGGCGTCGGAAGGACTCGGCCCGGCGCCGTAAAAGAGATCCGAAGTGTGCACCAGGCCGGCCTTGATCTCGAGGCCCAGAGTCTCGGCAGCGCGCCCGGCCGCACGTAGAAGTCGGAAATCCGCGACCGCCGCGAAGTCTTTGCCGTCGTAGCGACTGCGGTTGACCATGGAATCCGTGCACGCGCCGACCGCGAGGATGAGATCGCGGATCTCGACGCCCGGCGCGAAGCCCCCGCAGCTTCCGACCCTCACGAGGCGGCGCACCCCGTACTCGACAATCAGCTCGGTGGCGTAGATCGAAGCCGAGGGGACCCCCATGCCGGTGCCCATCACCGAAACCGGCATGCCCTTGTAGCTGCCGGTGAAACCGAGCATGTTGCGCACGGCGGTGACCTCGGTGGCGTCGTCGAGGTGATTCTCGGCGATGTGTTTGGCTCGCAGCGGATCCCCGGGCAACAGCACCGCTTCAGCGAAATCGCCCGCTGCGGCGCTGATATGCGGTGTGGGTGTCGGCATCGTGACAGGTTCCTTCTTGAAAACCGATCGAGCTCGGTGCGGCGACGGAGTGTGAATCGTGGCGAACCGCGGCCATTCTAGCTAACCACAAGAGGGTTACGCGGAAGCCGAAGTTCGGCAGGGAATCAGGTACAGTTCCGCTGGCCGGGCCATGAAGATGCGACGGACTCACGACCTCACGCGGCTCGGGCTCCTGGCCGCGACGATTGCTCTCGCTCCGTCGCTCATCGGCTCGACCGCGGGCCAGGAAGTACCTGCGGAGTTAGCGTCGAGCTCGACGGAAGCGGAAACTCCACCCGTCATCCGAACCGGCGTGGTCGGCATCGAGCTCCGGGAGCGCGGCGCCCTGCTGGTGGACGACTTCGAGGGCGACGAGATCGACACCTCGAAATGGAGAATCTGGAACAGCGATGCGGGCAAGGCGCAACTCGACGTGCAGGACGGCCGTTTCGAGATCCGCGCCAAAAGCGGCATGGGCCACAACGGACTCTGGTCGCTCGACGCCACGCGTTTCAAGGACGTCACGTTGGTCGCGCGCATGAACATCCAGAGCGAAGGCGACAGCCCGCACGACCTGTTGCTGCATCTGTGCGGCGGCGATGCGCCGACGAGCCCGGATCATTGGATCGAGATCTCGATGAGAGACATCGGCGATGGGAAAGCGAGATTTGCCGTTGACGCGGGCGTCGAAAAGGGCGTCTTCACCGAGCGACACAAAGAGCTCGTCCTCGACAGAGGAACCGACGAGGGTTTCCTGGCGCGGCTGTCTCTGGACGGCAGCAGCAACCTGTGCACAACCGAGGTGCGTGATCGCGATGGCGAGTGGCACGAAATCGCCGAGCCCATTCCCTTGCGGCTGCGAACCACCCACGGCGAGATCAAGATGCGCGGCGGCTGGATGAGAAAGCGAGGGGACCGACGCTCTTCGAGCGTCGGCTGGTTCAAGAGCGTCCGAATGTACCCGCGCGCAAAGGCACACCCGGTTCTGCTACGGCTGGTGAAGCGCGATGGTTCGGCTATCTACTTTCGCGAGAACGGAGCCTGGCCACCCAGAATCCGCGTCGGTGACGAGGAACCCAAAGTGCTCGAGGATCTCGCCGTGGAGCTCTGGACGGCCGACGGTGAGACCCTGATCTCGCGAACTCAGTCGTCGTTCTCCCAGGGCCACTACATGTTGCCGGTAGACCACGACACTTGGGATGTTTTTCCAGTCGGCGCTCTCGTGCGCGTCTCGATCGGCGACCGTTCGCTCGGAGAGGCCCGGATCCCGCTGGACCGGCTCTACCCGGACGACGTCTACGACGTTTTCATGGAGTGAACATGCCCGGTAGCGACATCGTCACGTGGAATGAGTGTCCGATCTGTCGATCCGACCGCCGGACATCCCTGGTGGAGCATGACTCCCTGGCATTCGTCCGATGCCGGTGCGGGCTCGTCTACAAGAGCCGCGGCGAGTCGCGCTTCGTCGAAGAGACCGAGCCGACCTGGCATCCGCGCTATGACCGCCGACAGAAACGCCGAGTCACCAAGGCGCGCTGGCAGATTCTCGACGTGCTCAACCACGTCGAACCCGGCCCGCTTCTCGATATCGGATGCTCGCTCGGCTACGCGCTCGAGGCCGCTTCCGAGCTGGGCCTCGAAGCCAAGGGCCTGGACCTCAACCAGAGCCTCCTCGAACCGTGCCGCAAGCGCGGGTTCGACGTTCAAGTGGGAGACGTCGCGGGACCCTACCCCTTTCCCGATGCCACCTTCAACATCGTGCTCCTGAAGCACGTCTTCGAGCACACCCCCGATCCGCGGGCCGCGCTGCGCGAGATCCGACGTGTGCTCAAGCCCGGCGGTGGGATGTTCATCGCGGTGCCCAACGCCGACTATTTCAAGGCGCGGCTCAGGCCCTCGAGCTATTACTTTTTCCAACCCGACTCGGGCGGTCGCTACCACTTCGTCTACTACACGCCGGAAACTCTTCAACGCCTGGTGGACGATGAGGGCTTTCGTACCGTGCGCGTTCACCCTCACCTTTGGCACCGCCGGGTCGGTTGGCGGACGCATCTGACCAACCTGGCGTTGTGCCCCTACCGGGCGCTCGACGGCCGGGTGAGAGGCAGCCTGGGGCTTCTCAAGGAGTTCTGGCTGGTCGCGGTCCGCGAGCCCTGATCCAACCGACAGAAGCGCCGGCTAGCAGTTCCTGCAGCCCTGGCGCAGACTCTCGAGCACCGGCCGCGCTTCCCGGCGCCGCTCTCTGGCAGCCTGCCGCAGGGCGCGGGCCTGCTCTCTCAGAGCCTCGCGTTCCGGGCTGTCGACGGGCAGAGCGCTGGCCTGGCGCCGTAGGTGCCGCAGCTGGTGGCGGTCCGCCTTGGCCTGGCTCCGGAACTCTCTGAGCTGCGCCTTCAACGCGTCGCACTCAGTCTGCGGGAGGCATTGCGCCTCCGCCGGGCTACTGGCGGCGAAAAACGTCGCGCCGCTGAGCAACAGGGCAGCGAGCGCGAGAGGAATGGCGAGTCGATAGCGCGGCTGTTTCATCAGGCTGTCTCCTTTAGTCCGGTTTCCTGTCTCGGAGCCCCACAGCGGTGCCCTCTACGGGACTAGATGCCAATCGCCTCTTGCCGGTTACAGCTTTGGCCGAGTCCCTCCATCCTACGGATCTCGAGGCTCCGCCATCGGTCGAGCTCCGGCTCTCCGCTTTGGGTCGAGGTCGTCCCCCGAAACCGAGAAGGATCGCAGTTGGCGCCCGAAACGATCACGGCTCCAGGGCGTCGAGCGCGGCCTGCGCGGCCGAGCGAACGACCTTCGATCGGTCCTTCCAGCTGCTCTGCCGCGTCTCGCCCGATAGCAGTCTGCTAAGTCCAACCTGGCGGTTCTTCACCGCTGGACAGACCGGCGACAACCGACAAGGAGCGGCTGTTGCGACCTCTCGAGCGTGGGAATGCGCGATCTGGGAGCGAAGTTCACCAGGTCCATTCAGGCGGGTCGGCTCTTACCGCATCATCAGCCAAGTGCCGGCCACAAGGGTCATCATTCCGAAGCTGCGAGTGACATCGAAAGGGCGCACCTGGGTTCCCAGAAGGCCGAAGTGATCTACGAGCGCTCCCACCGTGAGTTGAGCGACCACCAGGAGGGTGATGGTCGTACTCACCCCCAGGCGGGGGATCGAGTAGTTGATCGAGCTCAATATGGCCACGCCGAGGGTGCCGGCTCCGAGCGCGTACCAGGGCAGCGTTCTCCACTGAGCGATGTTTCCCCCTCCTTGCCCGAGCAGCAAAGCCGCGGCAAGCAGCGTCCCTCCGACATGAACGATGAACACGCTGGCCATCAGACCAACCCTCTGCCCCATGAAACTCGCGAGAGTCGCCTGCAGGGCGGCGGCGGCGCCTCCGGAGAACGCGACCAAGAGCTTGAGCGCCATCGAGAACATCTGCACCACCTTTCTTGGCTACCACGCGAGATGAACGCGCGTCGGCCGCCTCTCCTTGGGATCTGGTATCGAAGCCGAAAAGGTAGCACACGAGCCCCAAAACGAAGCCTTAGCCCCCGTTTGTGGTAATCAAGGCACGTACTTCGTCGGGAAGGCCACTTCTCACAATCAGAGGTCCGCAAATCGTGAAGGTGAACTTGGAAGAGGTATTGGCAGGACGCTATTCGCTGGCAAGGCAAAGGCGGGGTGGGTTTCGATCTCGCCGGGTGAGGGATCTGACTGCACTGGAGCTCGGAAACGGCATCTCCCTCGTCGTCGCCGTCGATTCTGACGGCGGCATCGGTCCGCGCGAGAACGACGTGGTCAAGGTGAGCGACTATCTACTGGGCCGGTTCGCCATTAGAGTTCCTCTCATGGAGATTCTCTGCTGCGGTGCCCTGCCCCTCGCCGCGTTCGATATGTTGACGATGTCCATGGAGGACGGAGGGAACGAGATTGTACGCGGCATTCGCGACGAGCTCGCGGAGGCGGGTCTGCCCGAAGACTTCCCTCTGTCCGGTAGCACCGAAGACAATGTCCCGACGACCATGACCGGAGTGGGAACGACGGTCTTGGGGCTCGTACACGACAACGATTCCCGGCCAGGGACATCGCAAGCGGACGACGTGGTGTTGTGCGCCGGGCTCCCGAAATCGGGGCCCGAGGATGAGATCCGACTGGATGACGGAGAGATCGCGCGACAGTCGCAGGTCAGAACCCTTCTCGGAGTCGACGGTGCCCACGATCTTCTCCCCGTCGGCTCACGCGGGGTCCTGTACGAAGCCGAGGAGATGGGGAAATCGGCGGGCTTGCGCTTCGTCGAGTCCAGCGAGGCTGCGATCGATCCCACGAAATCGGCCGGCCCCTCCACCTGTGTACTCGTTTCGGCACAAGCGCAGAAGATCGAGTCGATCGCCGACGCGGTGGCCGTCCCGGTCGCCATCCTGGGTAGGCTTCGGGCGCACTAACGCAAGCGCGAGCCTGCCCGAGTTTCTCGAATGACCAGTTTGAAAGAGCGCATCCACGGTTGCCTGGCGGGGGTGGCGGCGGGGGACGCAATGGGGATGCCGACCTCTTTGATGAGTCCGGGCTCGATTCGGGAGACGTTCGGCGGCGACGTGGAAGACTTTCTTCCCGCTCCTGAAGGCCACGTCATTCACGACGGGATGGTGGCGGGCCAGATCACCGACGATACCCAGCAGACACTATTGCTTGCCGACTCCATCATCGAGCGGGGAATTGTCGATCCTCGGGACATCGCCGATCGCCTTTTGAAATGGGCAGAGGACATCGGGGCGTTCGACTCCATGCTGATGGGCCCCAGCTCCTTGAGGGCTCTTCATTCGATCCGCTCGGGTGCTCCCATAGAGCAATCGGGCGTCGCTGGGGACACGAACGGCGCCACCATGCGAATCGCCCCGGTGGGAATCTATGGAAAGGGCGACCTGGAGAAGACCGTGGACGCGGTCGCCGCCGCGTGCATGCCTACCCACTACACGAACATCGCCATCGCCGGCGCCAGCGCCGTGGCCATGATCATTGGACGCGGTATTCGAGGTGTGGACGACT
This sequence comes from Thermoanaerobaculia bacterium, assembly GCA_945787635.1. Taxonomy (GTDB): domain Bacteria; phylum Acidobacteriota; class Thermoanaerobaculia; order Multivoradales; family JAHEKO01; genus CALZIK01. Next base: position 29,862 of record CALZIK010000129.1, read on the forward strand.
TGGATGAGCTGCTCGGGTGCGCCATGCAGGCGGTGGATCTCGGCATGACAAAGGGAAACACCTGGTTCGGGGCCTCCATCAAGAGCCGCACCGCCTTGGCGCTCGAGATCGCGGGCCGGTCCCGAAACGAGTCCGAGGTCAGGACGAGCCTATACGAAGCGATCGGCGCCGGAGTGGCGACGACGGAAACGGTGCCGGTCTGTCTGGGAATGCTCAGATTTGCGAATGGACGACCGGTCGATGCCATTCGCATGGCGGCGAACCTGGGTGGCGACTGCGACACCACCGCGAGCATCGTCGGTGGGATGTGCGGCGCGATCGCCGGTATCGGCGCATTCCCCAGCCAATGGATAGATACGTTGGAGGAGGTCAACGGCCTTCATTTGGAGAGGTACGCGAGCCAGCTGGCGCAGATGCCCGGGTGGGGTTGACAGGGATCCTGGAGCTAAGCTCGACACCGTAACAGCGCCCAGTACTCAAGTCGCCGTCGAAGCGATCGATCGGCTGGCATCGAACTCCTCTTCTTCCGCAAGGAGACCATGGTACGGAGAAAGCAGCACTGCTCGCCTGAATCGGCGCAACACTCAGAACCGCCACCAGCAGAGACTCATGGATAGGAGAACGGATGCTATGCAGAACTACCACGATTTACGCGTTGCTGGTCGGCGCACTTCTAGCCGGTTGTCACGACATGGGTGATTTCTCTGCGTTCGATGCGACAACGATCGCGCGTACCGGTTCGTTCGAACTGGAGATGTCGCCGGAGGAAGCGCTGCCTCTATTTACTGCGCCGGGAGAAAAACTCTGGATTCCTATCTGGGATCCAGTCGTGCTGAACGGCGACGGGTACGAGAAAGGCTCTGCGTTCGTGACCTCCCATCATGGACACACTACCTATTGGCTCGTCATGGATTACGACACCGACGCCAGACGCGCTCTCTATGCCCGTGTGACTCCCGACCGTGACATGGGCACCGTTGGGGTATCGATAGAGGCCAACGACGCCGGCGGATCGACGGTCAATGTTGCCTATCAACTAACCGCCTTGAGTCCGACTGGCAACGAGAACCTGCAAGAGTCGTTCACCGAGGCGAAATACGCCGAGATGATGGAGGAGTGGCGGAGCATGATCAACGGCAGTCGAGAGAAGATCGAACACCATTTCGACCGCTGAGCCTGGATCGGAGGTCCCCAGGATGGCAGAGAAGCATAGGATCGAGCGCGTTCAAACCGGGGTGAAAATCGAGAAGAAACTGCTCAAGGTCCTCAAGGCCTTGGCCGCGTACCTGGACCTTCGACGACCTCAAGCGCGCGTATGGGCTCGATCTCAAGGCCGAGGACAGCCACCGACTGATCGAGGACCGGTAGCCACCCGAGACGTGCTCATGCCGGACTCGAAGCGGCGAGCGGGGGCCAATACTAGCCACGCGCGATTCAAATGGCGGAAGCGCATGGGAATCGAACCCACCCTTGACCGAGCATCCCCGGCCGAACAACGGTTTTGAAGATCGCCGGGATCCAACTGTCGACAACAGTCGGCAACTCGTAACCATTGATGGAGCCGATGGTTGCGAGCCGCAGCTCGGTTGGGCGCTGTTGGCGAGAGTGGACGGGAGTTGCCGCCTACCGCGGCACCAGTGCACCACGAGAACCACACCGAGGAGTCCTGAAGGGCTGCGCTACACTTCTGGCCGGTCTCGAGGTACGGCTACATTCCAGCTGGTCTCGTTGGCTTGGAATCACCCTGTCTCAGCCTCGGCTCGGGTGCAGCTGGCAATGTGGACGAGTCGCGAAGGTCAGGCCGACGGCAAAGAAGTAACCACGGTCGCGGTACTGAGCTCGACTCTGATCGATGAGCTTCACATAGGCTTCGTTGACGAGCGCCGTGGTGTTTAGCGTCTCTCCAGGCCGGAGCCGTCGAAGCTGGCGGCGAGCAGTATTCCGGAGCTCGTCATAGACCTCGGGGAAAACCGCGTTGAGAGCCTCCCCGTGTCCGTGTCGATCGTCCTGTAACCGAGCGGTGACAGCGCTGTCGCCCAAGCTCTCTCCCTTCTGCGCACTCGAAGCCTACCAGCGCGTGATGCTCGACCGCGCCCTCTTGCGTTGTAGAGGGTAACCGTCGGAATCGCCGGAGGTTGCTGTTCGGGCCGGAAAGAGCCGCGAAAGCTAGTATCGGAGGCCAAGTAGAGGCTCTCGACGGAAGGAGACGGAGAATGAGCTTAGACCCACGCGTCCTCGAGGCGCTCAAAGGTCGCCATCGCGGGGCCGTGCTGACTCCGGAGGACGCCGGCTACGACGACGCTCGCCAGATCTGGAACGCTCGCTTCGACAAGCGGCCCGGTGCGATCGCTCGCTGCGACGGGGTCGCCGACGTCATTGCCGCGGTCGATGTCGCTCGCGCGCATGACCTTCTTCTGGCCATCCGCAGCGGCGGCCACGACTACGCCGGTAACTCGATGTGCGACGGGGGCCTCGTGATCGATCTCTCAGGGCTCACGGGCATCCGGATCGACCCGGCCCGGCGCCAGGCGCGCGTCGAGCCCGGCGTGCGGTTGGGAGCGTTCGACCGCGAGGCCCAGGCGTTCGGCCTGGCGATTCCAGGCGGCACGGTCTCGACCGTGGGTGTCGCGGGGCTCGCCCTCGGCGGCGGCAGCGGCTACCTGTCGCGCAAGTACGGCCTGGCTGCCGACAATCTGATCTCCGCGGACGTCGTCACCGCCGGCGGCGAGTTCCTCGTCGCCGGTGCCGAAGAGAACTCGGATCTCCTCTGGGGCCTGCGTGGCGGCGGCGGCAACCTCGGCGTCGTGACCTCGTTCGAGTTCAGGCTGCACCCCGTCGGCCCGGAGATCCTCACCGCACAGATCTTTTACCGCCTCGACGACTCGCCCAGGGTTCTCCGCGCCTACCGGGACTTCATGCTTGGGGCACCCGACGCCCTCCAGTGCTACGCATTCTTCCTCCGCGTGCCGCCGATCCCCGACTTTCCGGAGGAGCTCCACGGCGAGGTGGTGCTAGATCTCGTGGTGACCTGGGCCGACGCCCTGGAAGAGGGGGAGCAGGTCATCGCTCCATTGCGTCAGATCGTCGAGCCGGCGCTCGAGATCGTCGCCCCACAGCCCTACGTCACTGCCCAGCAGGCGTTCGACGCCGGGGTCCCCGCTGGGATGCGCTGGATCTCGCGCGCCAACTCCTTCGAGGCTCTCTCCGACCCAGTGCTCGATACGGCCGTCGACAGGGTCGCCGACATGCGGGGGCCGTTCACCATGGCGTACTTCTCACCGGAAGGCGGGGGCGCGATCGGACGCGCGGCGCCGGACGCCACGGCCTACGGAGCCCGCGAGGCCCCCTTCGTCTTTCACGTCCTGGCGGGCTGGGCGGATTCCGGCGAAGACGCCGAGGTCATCGGCTGGGTGGATGACGTCCACGAAGCCATGGCGGCGCACCGCGTCGACAGTCTCTACGTCAACATCCTGGGCGATGGCGAGGAAGAGCGCGTCCAGTCAGCCTATGGCCGCAACTACCGCCGGCTTGCCGAGCTGAAGAAAAAGTACGACCCGGGGAACCTGTTCCGCGTCAATCACAATGTCAAACCGGCAGCCTGACGGGCAGCCGGATTGGCCAGACCTGACGAAATCAGGGTTCAGGTCACAGTCCGACACTGCCATCCACGTTCCGCAGGATCTCTCGGAACTCGGGGCGCTCCCGCAACGGACCGAGGACCTCGGGGTAGAAGAAGCGGACTTTGGGGATCGCCGCCATCTCCCACCTCTCGATCGAACCGAGGTAGGTGAGCGCGCGGTCGACTTCGTCAAGCGCTGCGTAGACGAGTCCCGCGGAGAAGGGGTCCGCGGCAGTATCGATCTGCTCTAGCAACTCGAGGGCAGCGGTTCGATCGCCCGCTTTCGCGTGCCCCAGCGCAATCGCAGCCCGGATCTCCGAATGTGAGGGCGTCCCGTCCGGGAGCGCCAGCTCCAGCGATCGCTCCAAAGCCACCCGGGCCCGCTCCCACCGTGCCAGGTGAAGCAACGCCATTCCTTCGTAGTAGTGCGCCAGAGCGTAGTCCATTCTGAACTCGCGCGCCCGCACCGCCTCGGCGAGAGCGTCCTCGTAAAGGCCGTTCGCGAGGTACGCGTCGGCCAGGTAGACGCGATTCCCCGGTGCCAGGGGGCTGAGCTCGACCGATCGGCGGGCTGGTTCGAGTGCCCGCTCTCGGCGGCCGAGGAGGTCCTCGACCCAGCCCAGCCAGGCGTGGCTATAGTCAAAGCTGGGATTGAGGTCGATAGACCTCCGCAGCGATCGACTCGCGGCTTCGCCTTCGCCGCGCAGCGAATGCACGATGCCGAGAGACGCGTGGCCCTCGGCGATCCCCGGATCTAGCTCCGTCGCCCGCCGAGCGGCGGCTTGAGCCTGCGGCAAGAGCTCCTCGCGAGGGAAATCGCTGTAGAAGAACTGGGCCGAGAACGTGTCGGCGAGGCCCGCCCAGGCGAGGGCGTAGGTCGAATCCCGCTCGATCGCCTGCCGGAAGTACACGACGGCGCGCGCCAGCTCCGCTTCCGTGCGCTGTTCCGCCATCACCCGCCCTTGCGTATAGAGACGGAACGCCTCGAGGTCCCCCGTCGGGACGCCCTCTAGTGCCGCCTCGTCGGCGGGAGTCAGCTGTCCTTCCAACTGGTTGACGATCTCCCTCGTGAGCTCACCCTGGACCTCGAACAAACTCTCAGCGGAGAGCGTGCGGCGGTAGCTCTCGGCCCAGACCTGACGGTCCTCGGCAGCGTTGACGAGTCGGGCGCTGACCTGCACCTGATCGGCGAGCTCCTGGACCTCTCCTTGGAGAATCCAGGCCACGCCTAGAACGTCTGCTATCTCCGGCAGCGGGTCCTTCGAGCCTCGGAACTGCAGGACCGACGAGCGCGATGTCACTCTCAGGTCGGCGATCCCGGACAGCCTCGTGAGGAGGCCTCCGTGGATACCCTCGGTGAACACGGTGGCTTCTTCCTGGCCGAGGCTCTCGAAGGGGAGCACGGCGATCGACTCAGCCCAAGACCGGGGCTCTGCTTCCGGAGGCACGCTGTCTGAGAGGACGGCCGACGCTTCCTCGTCCCGAATCCCGCGAAGATCGTCGGCCAGCTCGGACGCGGTCTGGTAGCGATCAGCGGGAGCCTTTTCGAGGCAGCGCTCGATGACGCGGCCCAGGCGCCGCGGCAGCTCGGGCCGGATCTCGGTCACCGCCGGCGCCGTGTCCTTCAATATCGCCGACAGGAGCTCGATCGAGGTACCGCCCCGAAAGGGCCGCCCCCCGGTCGCCAACTCGTACAGCATCACGCCGAGCGAGAAGATATCGGCCCGGTGGTCCGCCGACTCTCCTCGCGCCTGCTCCGGAGACATGTAGCGCGGAGTGCCGGCGATCACGCCCTCCTCCGTCCGGACCATGGTGCTCATGAAGCTCGAGCCCGCTTCCAGGTCGGGCGCGGCCAGCTTGGCCAGACCGAAGTCGAGGACTTTCACCCGGCCATCGGTCCACATGACGTTCGACGGCTTGAGGTCACGATGGATGATGCCGCGCTCGTGGGCGGCGGCGACCGCGTCCAGGAGGGGGATCGCGATGTCGAAAAGACGATCGAGTTCGAGCCCCTCCGGTTCGATCAGCTCGTCAAGCGTCTTCCCCTCGACGAGTTGCATGGTCAGGAAATGGAGCCCGTCGCTCTCCTCAACCGAGAAGACGGTGACGATCGCGGGGTGATCCAAGGTCGCCAGCACCCGAGCCTCGCGCCGAAACCGCTCCAGTCGCTCGGGCTCCCCGATCAGGCTCCGCCGCAGCACCTTGAGCGCCACCTCACGGCCGAGCTTTGTGTCGGTGGCGCGGTAGACCTCGCCCATTCCGCCGGCTCCAATCGCGGCAGTGATGCGGTAATGGGAGAGGGTCGTGCCAATCATCGTTCGGGCGTCGAGTCGCGCGACTCAAGCCGTCGAGTCTGGGGGCCACATTCGCGAAGAGCACCCATTGTACTGGGCGAGGTTTGCTCGGCCGCAGCGAATTGGCGGAAGCGCATGGGAATCGAACCCACCCTCGACCGAGCATCCTCGGCCGAACAACGGTTTTGAAGATTGGCGGGATCCAACTGACGACAACAGTCGGTAACTGGTAACCACAGACAGAGCAGGTAGTTGCGCGGTGCCGTCCGGTTGAGCGTTGTTGAGCAGAGTGGTCAGCGGTTGCCGTCTACTGCACCAGGAGTGCACTTCGTGAGGGGCCACTCGGCGCGCTAGAATCGCCCCGTCTTGATCGGCAAGAGGCTGGCGCATTTCGAGGTCACCGCCAAGCTCGGCGAGGGCGGTATGGGTGAGGTCTACCGGGCCGAGGACTCCCGACTCGGCCGCGAGGTCGCGATCAAAGTGCTAGGCGAGAGCTTCGTCGCCGACCGCGAGCGGCTGGCCCGGTTCGAGCGCGAGGCCCGGGTCCTGGCCTCCCTCAATCACACCAATATCGGACACATATACGGACTCGAGGAGAGCGGCGACATCAAGGCGCTCGTCCTCGAGCTGGTCGAAGGCCCAACGCTCGCCGATCGGATCGCCCAGGGTCCGATGCCGATAGCCGAGACGCTCGACGTCGCCGTTCAGATCGTCGAGGCGTTGCGCTTCGCCCACGAGAAGGGAATCGTCCATCGCGACCTCAAACCGGCCAACGTCAAGATCACGCCCGACGGCATCGTCAAGGTCCTCGACTTTGGCCTTGCCAAGGCGCTCGAACCCGAGCGATCGAGCGATCCGGCCAGCATCGATCTGACCCAGTCGCCGACGCTGACCTCCCCGGCGACCGAGCTGGGCATGATTCTCGGGACGGCCCCCTACATGGCACCCGAGCAGATCGAGGGCAAGGAAGTCGACACGCGCGCGGATCTCTTCGCCTTCGGCTGCGTCCTGTACGAGATGATCACCGGGCGGCGCGCGTTCGCGGGCCGATCCGTCGCCGACACGCTGTCGCGGGTGTTGCGCGACGAGCCGGTGCCGGCGCGAGAGCTCGTGCCCGCGCTCCCCGCCCAGCTCGAGTGGCTGCTGGCGAAGTGCCTTGCCAAGGACCCGGCGGACCGCTACCAGGGGGCGAGCGATTTGGCCGTGGACCTGCGCGCGGCGAAGTCGGCGCCGGCGGACGAGCTGCGCCCGCAGACGCCTCCGGCGCCGAAGAGGCGATCCGGGTTGGTGACCGCGTTCGCCACAGGAGCCGCCATCCTGCTCCTGGGCACCGGCCTTTTCCTGGGCCGCGCGCTCGCTCCCGATCGGAGCCCACCGACGCGCCGGTTCGAGGTGCTGACCCTGGACCGGCAGCCTATGGCCGCGGGCGGCGGTCGGCTGCTGGCGATCTCGCCCGACGGTCGACGGCTCGCATACATCGACCGCGGCCGCCTGTTCGCGAGAGACCTCGAGAGCGGCGAGACCACTCCCGTTCCGGGCAGCGAGGACGGCATCACGCCCTTCTTCTCTCCCGACGGCGAGTGGCTGATCTTCTCGAAGAACCGCGCCTTTCGGAAGGTCTGGCTCGAGGGGGGAGAGTCGTTCCAGGTGTGCGACGTCATGACGAGCGGGTCGGCGAGCGGAGCGTGGGCCGATGACGACACCATCATCCTGAGCGATGGGCAGACGCTCTGGAAAACGAGCGCCGGCGGTGGCGAGTGCCACCCGTTCGGCGAGAAACAGCGGGACCTGTCGCACGCCTACCGCGATCCGCGGTTTCTGCCGGGCGGCAAACACCTGCTGGTCGAGCTCGTCGCGAGCGGCGACGGCGGCGAATCGAAGCGCTCGGTAGCGCTGCTGTCGAGAAGCTCTGGGGAGCTGGTCGAGATCCTGGTCTCGGAGGCCGGCAGTCCCCGTTACCTCGACAGCGGACAGCTCGTCTTCGCCCGCGGCCAGGCGCTGTTCGCGCAGCCGTTCGATCCCCGGCGGGGGCACAGGAGCGGCGAGCCGCGGCCAGTTCTGGAGGGCCTCGCGGTCAACAACTTCGCCGAGATGGATCTCTCGCAAGGGGGGACGCTCGTCTACGTGCCCAGCCGTTTTACGCCGGAGCTCGAGCTCGTCTGGGTCGATCGCGATGGGCGCGAGCAACCGCTGGGCGCGAAGCCCGCTTCCTACTGGACGCCGCGGCTGTCCCCCTCGGGCCGCCGCCTGGCCGTGGCCGTGCGTTGGCCAGGAAGAGTCGACATCCATCTCGTCGATGCCGAGCTCGGGACGCTGGAGGAGTTCGAAAAGAGCGCCATCTGGCCCACCTGGACCGACGGCGGCGAGACACTGGCCTTCGTGAGCGACCGCGAGCCTCCGCCTTCGCTCTGGCGCAAGCGCGTCCGCGGCGGCGGGCGAGCTGAGCGAATCGCCCCGCCCAACGACTTCGGCCAGTACGTTCTCGCCGCCTCGATGGAGCCGAAGGTCTTCACATTCTACGAGGCGCGCCCGGGCAGCCTACGGGACATCTCGATCATGCGGCCGGGCGAGCAGCCGATCCTCTTCGTGGCCACGCCCGGCGAGGATCGGGCTCCGAAGCTGTCCGCCGACGCACGGTACCTCGCCTACGCGACCGACACGTCGGGACGAAGTGAGATCTACGTGCGCACCTGCCCTCCCTGCCGGCCGGATCTGGAGCTCGACGACCGCACCTGGCGGATCTCGCGCAACGGAGGCAAGGCCCCGGTCTGGAGCCCCGATCAGCGAGAGATCCTGTTTCTCGCAGGACGGAAGATGATGTCGGCCCGGGTGTTCACCGACCCCGTCTTCCGCGCCGAGCCGCCCGAGCCGCTCTTCGAGACCGACCACCAGACCGATGCGTTCGGCAACGCGAACTACGACGTCGCACCCGACGGTCGCCTGATCATGATCCGGGCCGGCGGTGACGACGCCTCTCGCCACCGGATGCACGTGGTTCTCAACTGGGGCGCGGAGCTCGCGGAGCGCGTCAGCCCGGATCGCTGAGCGACTCCGGAGAGCTCTGCCGGCGGGTAGTCCAGAACTTCGAAGCGGGAGTGGCCTTTCCACTACCCGAAGACCGCGGTCCGGGGCGCTAGAATCGCCCCGACTGGATCGGCCAGCCGTTTCCAGGTCGGCTCGCTGTTCCCGCTCGACGAGTTCCCATGCGCTTGCGACAGCCAACGCGCCGCGAGGAGATGGCGGAAGCGCATGGGAATCGAACCCACCCACCCCGTGGATCCCACGCGGCGCAGACGGTCTTGAAGATTGGCGCGATCCAACAGACGACAACTGTCGGCAGCTCGTAACCACTGTCAAAGCAGGCGGTTACGACATGCCGTTTTCCTAGAAGCTATACGCCACACCGAAAGACGGCACTATGGTGAACGACTCTTCGGTGATCTCGACGTACTCCACCTCGCCGGACGGCAGCAGTGTGAAGTTTCGGTCGTCAACGAGGAACCCGGCTACGTTCTCGCGGGCATAGACATTCTGGACGTCAAGGAAGAACTCCAGGGAGTTGCCGCTGGCAAACTCGACGAATCGGCTCACACGGACGTCGAGCCGATGGTAGTCATCGAGTCGCTCGGCCCTGAGGTCTCCAAGAACTGGCTCGATTCCGATGGTTCCGTCGGGACCGGCCACCGCTCGGCCCGACACCGCAGTCGTCGGCCATCCGGTGTGGTAGTTGAACAAGCCAGTGATGGTCCACTTCGGGCTTATGGGATACGTGCTGCTCAACGAGACAGCGTGAGTCTGGTCGAAACTGCGGGGAACGTCTCGACCGTCGAGTCGGTCGGTCACTTCGGACCATGTGTAGCTACCCCACCAGTTGAACCGCCCGACTCCCCGGCGGCTCACGAAGATCTCGAGGCCGTGAGCATTGGAGCTCTCCGGCGCGATGAGGATCCGATCGCGAGTCGCTTCGGGGTTGGGGTTGGTGGTTTCGAAAATGTTGTCGTAGTACGGCCGCGGAGAATCGATGTCGCGATTGTAGGCGTCAATGCGTAAATTGTAGGAATCGAACGGCCTTTCCCATCCGAGCACCAACGTGTCCGCACGCTCGGCCGGGAAGAAAGCGGTTTCACCGTCCTCGACCTGCAACTCGTTCGGACGCTGGCTCTGATGATACTGCCCCGCGGACGCCCG
>CALZIK010000130.1 GCA_945787635.1 Thermoanaerobaculia bacterium
CGAACAGAAACGGCATGTAGATGACGAGTGCCGCTCCCAGCGAGAGGAACATCGCCTTGGGAATCGTGCGGCTGGGGTCCCGGACTTCGCCGCCGACCGCGGCGATCAGATCGAATCCCTGCAGCGCAATGAAGGTATAGCCCATGGCCTGGAATAGGCCGATCGTGCCGCCGGGAAAGAACGGCGTCAGGCGGTCGGCCAGGCTTGCCGCAGGTTCGTCGAGGAGCGCCCACAGGCCGGCGGCGATCAACACCAGAAAGACGACGACTTTTCCGATCGTGGCCCCCATGCCACCGCCCGACGCCTTCCGGTAGAGAAGCAGCGTATAGGCCGAGGTCGCGAGAATGGCCATGGCGAGAAGCCCGCTTCGACTCTCGATCCAGGCCGGCGCGGAGTCGCCGACGAGCTTCCACAGGTGAACCACCGCAAAGCTCGCGAAGGAGGCGAAGCCCAAGGCGTAGAGAACCGCGGCCACGATCGAGGCCAGCCAGACCACCCAACCGACCATGAAGGCGGCCTCGCTCGAAAGGGTCTTCTTGGCGAAGGTGTAGGGGCCGCCGGACTCCGGAAACGTGGAGGCCAGCTCGGCGAAGCTCAGCGCCGTGAGCGCGGCGATGACTCCGTTGAGCGCGAACGCGACCATGGCGCCCGGCCCCGTGGCCGCGAACGCGACGCCCGCGAGAGCCAGGATGCCTCCCCCGACGATCGCTCCGACGCCGATGCCCGTCGCGCCCCACAGCCCGATCGATCGGTCGAGAGTGTCTCCCCGGGTTGCGGTCATTACCGCAGGCAACCTACGGCCGTTGGCTGGTGGCTGTCAACGAGGCTGCAGTTTCTCGACCCCGGAGTCCGCCACCGCAGGCGGAAAGGTCCGTGTGCCTGAGCCAACAAAAAAAGGGACCCTCCGTTGGGAGGGTCCCGTCTCAGTCTCGTCTTCGGAGGTCCCGAGAACCTCCGCTGCGACTACTGACTACCGAAACGACCGGCCGCCGGAGCGGTTGTCGGCGCGAGGCCGGGCCTCGTTGACGTTGAGGCTACGGTCACCCATGGTGGTTCCGTTGAGCGCGCTGATCGCCGTGTCGGCGTCGGCAGTTGCCATCTCGACGAAGCCGAAGCCCCGCGGTCGACCGGTTTCACGGTCGGTGATGACGGCGACGGACTCGACAGCGCCATGGGCGGTGAAGAGCTCGCGAACCTGGTCTTCGGTAGCGGTGAAGGGCAGATTGCCCACATAGAACTTTTTCATGATGTCTCTTTTCCTTTGTTGATGTCGCGAAGGTCGTAACCTCTCGGCATCGATTGATACGCGATTCCGGAATCGGAATCTTCCGACGGAGCTAGTTCGCCTCTGGCAAGTGGGAAAGCGGCTACTTCAGGAAGAACTCGGGATGCTTCAGGCCGCAGTGCAAGCCTTTGGCAGAGCGAATCTGCTCGTCAATCCGGACCCTCGGGGAGACGGCGTCCGAAGTCAACAGCGTGTTCTTGGATCAGGACCTGTGAGGCAGTAGGTGGAAGCCTGATCTTCGCGCCGAATCACGACCCGGTCGGCCTCGATGTTCGGCGTGCCTCAGCTCGTGAACGGGTCTTCGACTCGCAGTGGCGCGAACTTCAAGAAGTCCCGATCCCGGCTATAGAGCAGGGCAACGCCATGCTCGAGCAGGAGGGCCGCCACGTGAGCGTCGGGCACCAGATTGCCGCGGATCGGCCGATCGGTGACCGAGCGGTAGGCTGACCAGAAGCCGCTTCCCTCGGCGAGCACCCGGACTCGTGGCAGGGCGAGCAGGGCTTCGACGTTGGCCTCCGCCTCGGCCGGGGCGAGGGGCGCGGCAAAGATGCCGGGATGCGTCGCGATCCGGAGATACGCCATCAGGGTCGGCCAGGTGAGACAGAAGAGCTCGGGCCGCGTGATGCAGCGCGCGAGGAAGTCCGACGCGTGCTCGTGCCAAGGGCTCGAGCGATCCGAAGCGTAGAGCAGGAGGTTGGCATCGACGCTGTAGCTCATCGACCTCGATCGAGCTCGGCGTAGACGGCGTCTTTGTCCTCTAGATCGACTCGAGCGTCCATCGAGCTCGAGATCCAGTCGAAGCCGGCGTCTTCGCGGATCTCGCCTTTTCGCCGCGCCAACGCTTCGGTCAGGAGCTCTGAGACGAGTCTGCCCAGCGGTGTCTTGCGGCCTTGCTGAAGCCGTTGGAGGCGCTTCAGCTCTTCCAGGACCGGCGTGTCGATATTGAGAGTCGTTCTCATGGAGACATCTGATGCTATGCTCAAAAGCATCAGATGTCAAAAAGCTACGGTCCGGAGGTCGCGCCGTGCTCGGCTCCGGCGAGAAGCAGGGCGGCACCGGGCCGGCGGGAGCGCCGGTGGTAGATTCTCCGGCGAGAATGGAACCCAAGGCAGGCCTCGCGTGGCTCCTCCTGGCGATGGTCATGCTGTCGTTCGGGCTTGGTGAGCGCGCGCTGATCGACCCCGACGAGGGGCGAAACGCCGTGATCGTGCAAGAGATGGCCGCGAGCGGGGACTTGCTGTTCCCGCATCTCAACGGCCTGCCGTTTCTCGACAAGCCGTTCCTCTACTTCGCACTCGCCTCGCTCTCCGTTCGGGGGTTGGGTAGTTCCGAGTTCGCCCTGCGGCTGCCTTCTCTTCTCTTCGGCTGGGGCACGATCCTGTTGACCGCCTGGTTCGCGGCGCGGCTCTTCGGTCGGGCGACGGCCTGGGTAGCCGGGACCGCGACGGCGGCGTGGGTCGCCATGGCCCTCGGGGTCTTCACCAAGGGGCCGGTCGCGCTGCTCCTGCCCCTGCTGGTTGCCGTGCCGTATGCGTCGTGGCGCCGGCGTCTACGAGCCGTGATGCATCCCGCGGGCTTTGCGCTACGCGCTGGTCACCGAAACCTGGAAGCGGATCACCTCCGACGTCATGGACGGGAGTCAGCCGGTCTGGTTCTTCCTACCGATTCTCTTTCTCGGTACGTCTCCCTGGATCGTGGTTGTGACGGCTTCGGTTCGTCGCTGGGTGCGCGAGGTGCGAACGGACGCCGAGCGGCCCAAGTTGATCTCCCTGTCGCTGTGGCTCGTCCTTCCACTGATCTTCTTTTGCCTCTCGCAGTCGAAGCGCCCGGTCTATCTGCTGCCGGTGGTGCCGGCCGTGGCGCTGCTCACCGCCTGGTCCTGGACGGGAGGCTCTGGGCGGTGGAGAGGAGCGCGAGTCGCCGCGGTGGTCTGGCGGCTCTTCGCTGTCCTGTTCTTCGCCTTCTGGGGAGGAGCCGGAGCCGACCGGATCTCCGTCGAGCTCGCGGAGAGCGTCGCGATCGTAGCTCCCCGTTTGACGGTCGCGAACCTGATCGCGGCACTCGGCGGCTGGCTTCTGGCGGGTCATCGCAAGCTGGCTCCCATGGCCCTTTCGTTGCCTCTGGTCTTTTTCCCCGCGCTCATGGCTCCGTTGACGAATGCCATCGCCGAAGGACGCTCCGGGCGAATCTTGGCTACGGTTGCGCGAGACCATCTCACGCCCGCGATGGCCGTGGCAGCGGGATTCAGGGCCGGCGAGCACCCGGTGCGCCACCGGCCGCGGCAAGGCGGTGTCTCGAGCTGCGGCCTGCGCAAGATGCTCTGGCGCCCGATGGTCGATCTTCTCGGCGTGTATTGGTACTGCCGCCGTCGTTTCTGACGGCGGGCGAACCGGCGGCGACGAGGGCCTCCTCGAGGAGCCGCGATACGGAGGCGGAATGAGCGAGAAACCGTGGGAAAAGATGATCGAGCTCGCGCGGCGGTCGTCGAACGTCCGGCTGGAGGAATACGTCGAGTCGCTCTCGACCGCCGACATCGGTTGGGCTCTGGAGCGGCTCGATCCCGAGGAACGGCGCGAGGTCCTGGCAGCCATGACACCGGAGGCGGCGGCCGAGCTGATCGAGGAAGTCCACGACGTGCAGTCCGCCGAGCTTCTCGAGACCCTCGAGACGGCGGAAGCCGCCGCGATCTTCAACCTCCTGCCCAGCGCCGATCAGGCCGATCTGATTGCCGAGTTGCCGGCTCCGGAAGCCGAGGCGGTGCTGGCAGCCATGGATCCCGTCGAGGCCCGGGACGCCCGGCTCTTGGGTCGCTATCCGCCGGACGTCGCCGGCGGCATCATGATGACCGAGTTCCTCGCCTTCTCCGAGGACAGCACGATCGGCCGGGTTCTCGCCGAGCTTCGCCGCAACGCCGAGGTCTATTCCGACTACGACGTGCAGTACATCTACATCACATCCGGGAGCGGAAAGCTGGTCGGAGTACTGCGCTTGCGCGATGTGGTGCTCGCCCGATCCGATCGGAGAGTGACCGACGTCATGATCTCGAATCCGCTATCGGTCGGGGTCGACGCTACCCTGGAAGACCTGGCGGAGTTTTTTAGAGAGCACGCGTTCTTTGGCGTTCCGGTCCTCGACGACGGCCGTCTGGTCGGAATCGTCAAGCGAGCGGCGACCCGCGAGGCGTTGAAGGATCAGGAGGTCGAGGACCACCTCAAGACCGTGGGCATCGTCGGTGGCGAGGAGTTGCGCAGCATGAAGACCCTGGTTCGCTCCCGGCGGCGCCTGTCGTGGCTGAGCGTCAACATACTGCTCAACATCGCGGCGGCAAGCGTGATTGCGCTCTACCAGGACACTCTGGCGCAAGTGATCGCGCTCGCCGTCTTCCTGCCGATCATTTCCGACATGAGCGGATGCTCGGGCAACCAAGCCGTGGCGGTGAGTCTGCGCGAGCTGTCTCTCGGCGTGGTCAAGCCGTTCGAGGTGCTGCACGTCGCCTCCAGGGAAGCGGTCGTCGGCGTGATCAACGGCCTGGTGCTGGGCGTGCTGATCTCGCTCGCGGGGTTGTTGTACACGGGCAATCCCTATCTCGGCGTTGTCGTCGGAGCGGCGCTTGCGGTCAACACGGTGGTGGCGGTTCTCATCGGTGGCACGGTGCCGCTCATTCTGCGCGGGCGCGGATTGGACCCCGCGCTGGCTTCCGGGCCGATTCTCACGACCGTTACAGACATGTGCGGCTTCTTTCTGGCGTTGAGCATGGCCTCCTTGATGCTCGAGCGGTTGGCCGGATGAGGACATAGCTTCCTGCTGGCACGGACGGGCGAACGAGCAAGCACACGGATGTGCACCTCGGCCATCTGCACCGGGACGCCGACTACAAGGGAATAGTCCAAGCGCTCAGGATGGGAATCGATCTCGGCTTTCGCAGAAGGCCCTGACTTTGAATCGGTGTTGCACGCGCCGTTCAGAGGTAGAGCTGGATATCGGCTCGCTCCATGACGCGCATGAAGGTCAGGTACTCGACGATCGGCAGGTTATCGAACAGGAGCTGCTCCTTGGAGACCTTGAAGTGCTCCATCGACGGTCCACAGACATAGAGCCTTGCCCCCAGGCTCCGAAGCTGCTCGAGCTTGGCCTGGGCGGGAATGTGACCGGCCTTGGTCATTCCGGCCGCGGCGAAGCGAGAGAACGGGCGAGACCAACCCCGCAGTCTGGGGCGAAACCCGTGGGCAAGGACGTGCACTGCCGGGCCTTGGAAGAAGAGATGGACCTCGATGTTTTCGAGCGCGGCGGCGAGCGCGAAGCCGAGTGGGGAGAGGAGCTCCTCGAGGCCGTCCGCGGAGATAACCATCGCGAGCTTCTTGGTCTTGGCTTTCTGAGCGCGTTTTTCGACTAGAAAGCGCATTCCCTCGCTGCTCGATGCGCTTTCCACGAGTCGGTGCCCGGTAGCCTCGCACCAGGCCGCGATGTCGGCACTAAAGGGCTCGAAGTCGTCAGTGACGATCTCCAGGGTCTCGCCGTCGAGCATCGCGTTGAGCCGTTGACTGGCCTCGTACACGACGAAGGTCGTGATGCTCTTGCCTCTGCCGTCGAGCGTCGCATTCGTGGTTGCAATTTGCATGGTTTACCTCCGGGCTGCCTGGTTACCTCGAGGCCTCGGCCAGCATCTCCCGGATCGCTTCGACCACTACCTCGGGCCGATCCCGCTGGATGAAGTGGCCGCTCGACTCGACGATCTTGCCTCGACACTTCGATGAGAGGGAAGCGAGGTCCTTCTGCAGGCCAAACCACCACTTTCGATCCTCGCCATGCCACGACTCACCGGCGGTGAGCACAAGTACGGGAACATTGGGAAAAGGTCCGGCTTGCTCGATCTCGCGGCGAAAGCGGTTCATGTTAGCCATCTCGTAGCGTACATGGGGCGAGCCCTTGGCGTAGCTGGTCACCATGATCGCGTGGCGAAGCGGCTTCTCCTTCCGAAGGTAGTCGAACTGCTCGGGGTGAGAAGAGTCGATGAGGATCAGTCCCGAGATCTCATCCGGATAGAGACGAGCGAAGAGATTCATGTAGAGGCCGCCGATGGAGTGTCCAACGAGGAGGTAGGGCGGCTCGACGCCGGCCTCGATCAAGCCCCGATGCAAGATCTCGGTGACGTCGCGCGGGTCATCGAGATTGCGGTGGATGCGGCTGCGACCATAGCCCGAGCGGTTGTAGGCGAAGAGCCTCGCCTCTCTCTGGAGACCCTCGATCACCTGGGCCCAGTTGCCCATGCGGCAGGCGGCGCCCGCCCCCGACTCGAAGACAACGGCCGGCGAGCCTTCGCCCTGCACCGAGGCTTCCACTACGCCGCCGGAGACTCCTATGCGGCGGGTTCCCTCCAGTTGTCCAAGACGGAGCGAGGCGCAGCCAACGAGGGCGACCACGGGCGTAAGAACAGCGGCCGAAGTCGTTTTTGACGGCATGCCAAGCCCTTTCTGGCTGGACGCGATTCGATGGGGCAGCGAGACCGGAGGATCTCGCCAGTCCAGCTAGCTGACTACAGGTCTCTCCTTAGCACCCGCGCCCTGTCGTCTGCCAGACCCCTGTGGATGGGAAGGCCCTGCCTCGATGGAGGGGCTCGTAGGAACGGACGTGGATGGTCGTCCGTTCGATTCGATGCTACGTTGGCGGGGTGAGCCGGCGATCAGGAGATCAGCCTCTTCTCCGATCAGGAGACCGCCCACCGTGAGCCAGGGTGTAGCCAAGCGCTTGTCACTGCTCGACCGCTACCTGACCGTCTGGATCTTCCTGGCGATGGGGGTGGGGGTGGCGATGGGCGCGATGTGGTCCGGGGTCTCGGAGTTCTGGGGTCGCTTTTCGGTCGGCACCACGAATCTCCCGATCGCTTTCGGCCTGATCCTCATGATGTATCCGCCTCTCGCCAAGGTGCGCTACGAGGAGATGCCGGACGTGTTTCGCAACTGGCGGGTGCTGGGCCTGTCGTTGGTTCAGAACTGGGTAATCGGACCGATCCTGATGTTCGCGCTGGCGATTCTCTTTTTGCGCGATCAGCCCGAGTACATGGTCGGTTTGATCCTGATCGGCCTGGCGCGCTGTATCGCGATGGTGATCGTCTGGAACGAGCTGGCCAAGGGCGACTCCGAGTACGCCGCGGGACTGGTGGCCTTCAACAGTGTCTTTCAGGTGCTCTTCTACAGCGTCTACGCTTGGATTTTCATCACCAAGCTGCCGCCACTGTTCGGCCTCAGCGGCTCGGTGGTCGACATCAGTATGGGTCAGATCGCCGAGAGCGTTTTCATCTACCTCGGCATTCCCTTCCTTGCCGGCATGCTGACGCGCTGGGTCCTCGTCAAGTCCAAGGGCAGGGAGTGGTACGAGCGCGTGTTCATTCCGAAGATCTCGCCGATCACCCTGATGGCTCTCCTGTTCACGATCCTGGTCATGTTCAGCCTCAAAGGCGACCAGATCGTTCGCATCCCGGGTGACGTGCTGCGCATCGCGGTACCGCTTCTAATCTACTTTGTGCTGATGTTCCTGGTGTCGTTCTGGCTCGGCCGAAAGATTGGAGCCGACTACAGCAAGACCGCCACGCTCTCCTTCACGGCCGCATCGAACAACTTCGAGTTGGCCATCGCGGTGGCGGTCGCGGTCTTCGGCATCGAGTCGGGCGTCGCCTTCGCCGCGGTGATCGGTCCGTTGGTCGAAGTGCCGGTGCTGATCGGGCTGGTCAACGCCTCTCTGGCGTTTCAGAAACGATACTTCAAGGGGCAAGTCGAGGAGGACCCCGCTCTGGCTGCCGCAGGGGCGGAAGCGTGCGGACCGCGCGGGGCTCCCGGCGAGAGCAAGCTGAAACGCGGCGTGGATTGAGATAGAAAGCAGGGCGATGAGAGCTCTCGCCAGCCTCCGGACCGTGCTCGAGATGATCAAGTTCGAGCACACGCTCTTTGCGCTGCCGTTCGCCTTCCTGGGGATGATGCTGGCCGCCGAAGGCTGGCCGTCGTGGAGGACGGTGGGCTGGATCGTGGTGGCGATGGTGGGAGCACGAAGCTCGGCGATGGCATTCAACCGGCTGGTCGATCGAAGGATCGACGCGGCCAATCCGAGAACCGCGGATCGGGCGCTGCCGGCGGGCGCGGTGAGCCCGGGGTTCGTCGTGGCCTTCGTCCTGGCCAGCATCGCGGTCTTCTTTCTCGCCGCCTGGCGGCTCAATCCGTTGACCCTGAAGCTCTCCCTGGTCGCCTTGCCGGTTCTTCTCGGCTATTCCTACACCAAGCGCTTCACAGCGCTGTCGCATCTGGTTCTGGGGCTTGCGCTGGCGGGAGCGCCGCTCGGCGCCTGGGTCGCGGTGCGCGGCTCGTTCGCGGCGGCGCCGCTGGTTCTGGCTGGGGTTGTCCTGCTGTGGGTCGCCGGCTTCGACGTCCTCTATGCACTCCAGGATCTCGACTTCGATCGGAAGAGCGGTCTTCATTCGATTCCTGCGAAGTTGGGCGAAACCGGCGCCTTGGGGGTTTCCGGGGCGCTCCACCTCGGGATGCTGGTCCTGCTGGTGTGGCTGCCGCGGGTCTACGAGCCCGGGCTGGGCGCGGCCTACTGGGTGGGTGTCGCCGGCTGCGCGGCGCTTCTCGGATACCAGCACTGGGTCGTGCGACCGGGGGAGCTGTCGCGATTGAACGCCGCCTTTTTTTTCGCCAACGGTCTGCTTGCGACCTGGTTGTTCGTCGCGACGGCTGTGGATCTTTTTCTCAGGTAGGTCCTACCGCCGTTGACATTCGGGCATGTCAGGGCATAGCTTCCTCTTCGCGGGTCCTGGGTCCCCCGATTCGTTTCCAAGGAATCTCTAGCCGTGGCGATAGTACCTTTTCGCTCCGTCCTCGAACGAGCCTGGACCACGGCCGACGCGGCCGAGCGGTACCAGCTGGCCGCCTGGGGAAAGGGCTACTTCACCGTCACACCGAACGGCCACATCGCCGTGCGCCCGGAGAAGGTGGAGGGGCAGGAGATCGATTTGCTCGAGGTGGTTGAAGAGCTGCGCGGACGGGGGCTCGCGGCGCCTCTGGTGCTGCGCTTCTCGAACATGGTCACCCATCGGCTCCGCGACATGCGCGATGCCTTCGCCGCGGCGATCGCCGAGAACTCCTATCAGGGCCGCTATCAGGCCGTCTATCCGATCAAGGTGAACCAACAGCGCTCGGTGGTGGAAGAGGTCTACCGCTACGGCAGCGACTATGGCTTCGGCCTCGAAGTGGGCTCGAAGCCCGAGCTGCTGGCGGTCATCGCGATGGCGGACGATCCGCATCCCCGCCTGATCGTCTGCAACGGTTTCAAGGACGACGACTACATCAAGAGCGTGATCCTCGCGACCAAGCTGGGACGGGCCATCGTACCGGTTGTCGAGAAGCTCGACGAGCTCGACTTGATCCTGAAGCACGCCGACCGAGAAGGTGTGCGCCCGCGTATCGGCGTTCGGGTCAAGCTGGCCAGCGAGGGCGCCGGGCGGTGGCGGGGGTCGGCCGGCGCGAAGTCCAAGTTCGGGCTCTTCGTGGGCGAGGTCTTGACCCTGTTCGAGCGGCTTCGTGAGCGTGGCCTCGAGGACTGCCTCGAGCTCGTGCACTGTCACCCGGGAAGCCAGCTCCACAACATCCGCCGGGTGAAAGACGCGATCGGGGAGTTGGCGCATGTCTACGCCGAGCTCGTGAAGTTGGGGGCGAGCGGGCTTCGCTATCTCGACGTCGGAGGCGGCCTCGGAGTCGACTACGACGGTTCCCAGACGAACTTCCCGTCGTCGATGAACTACACCCTCGAAGAGTACGCCAACGAGGTCGTGTACCGAGTGGCGTCGGTTTGCGCCGAGAAGGAGGTCCCGCATCCGACGATCGTCACCGAATCGGGTCGTGCGCTGGCCGCCTATCAGAGTCTATTGATCGTCAACGTCGTCGGCCGTTCGGCGCTCGACGGATTCGAGGTGCCCGAAGACCTGGACGAGATCCAGGCCGAAGCCGAGGTCTCGCAGCCGGTGCTCGATCTGATCGAGGCCAACCGGGCGGTCTCCGAGCGTCGAGCGGTGGAGTGCTATCACGACGCGATTCAGGCGCACGAGCAGGCCTTGAATCTCTTCAACCTCGGCTACCTGACGCTCATGGAACGGGGATTGGCGGAGCGGCTGTTCTGGAAGACTTGCTCCGACCTTCGCGGTGTCGCGCGCCGAATGCCGTCGATGCCTGAAGAGCTGCAGGAGCTCGAGTCCGTTCTGGCGGACATCTACTTCTGCAACTTCTCGGTTTTTCAGTCCCTGCCGGACAGCTGGGCCATCGATCAGCTGTTTCCGATCGTACCGATTCATCGACTCGACCAGAAGCCGAGCCGGCTGGCTGTCCTAGCCGACATGACGTGCGATTCGGATGGCAAGATCGATCGTTTCATTCATATGCGGGATATCAAGATGACGCTGCCGGTACACGATCTCGTTGCGGGTGAGGATTACTACCTGGGCGTCTTCCTGACCGGCGCGTATCAGGAGACGCTCGGCGATCTACACAACCTTTTCGGTGACACCCATGTTGTGCACCTCGGCCTCGACGAGAGCAATGCATGGCGGATCGAAGAGACTGTCGAGGGAGATACGGCGGGCGAGGTGCTCTCCTATCTCCAGTACGACGCCGACGCGCTGTTGGCGCGCTTCGAAGCCTCGTGCGGAAGAGCGGTTCAGCGGGAGGACCTGTCGGAGGAGGAGGCCGAGCGCGTGCTTGCCTTCTACCGCGCCAAGCTCGAGGGCTACACCTATCTCGAGCCGGGTGGCTCTTCGTGAGCGGTAGCGACTCTCCGGGGCACCGGGTGTTCTTCGACCTTCCGGCGGAGGCCGCCGACCCGGCCAGCGCCGCGGCGATCATCCTGCCGGTGCCCTACGACCGGACGGCGAGTTGGCTCAAGGGAACGGCCGGGGGGCCCGAGGCGATACTCGAAGCGTCTCAACACGTAGAGCTGTGGGACATCGAGACCGCGAGCGAGCCCTGGCGGTTCGGCGTGGCGGCGAGCGCTCCGATCGAGTTCGACGGTCCGCCGGAGGCGCTCTCGACACAGGTAGCCGAAAAGACCGGGAGCATTCTCGGGGATGGCCGCCTGCCGATCGTTCTGGGGGGAGAGCATTCGGTGACGATTGGCGCGGTGCGCGCCGCGGCCCAGACGTTCCCACGGCTGTCGGTTCTACAGATCGATGCCCACGCGGATGCTCGCGAGACGTACATGGGTTCGACCCACAACCACGCCTGCGTCATGGCGCGCGTTCGGGAGCTGTGCCCCGCCGTCCAGGTCGGCATCCGGAGTGTCGATACCGAGGAGCTTGCCGCGCTCGACGCCGAGCGCGTGTTCTGGGCGCACGAGATCGCGCGAGATCGGGATCACCTGTGGATCGAAGACGCGGTCGGGCTCTTGACGCCCGAGGTCTACGTCACCATCGACGTCGACGGTTTTGACCCTTCGATCGTGCCCGCGACCGGCACGCCCGAGCCGGGTGGTCTCGGTTGGCGGCAGGTCAACCTGCTGCTTGCCGAGGTGGTCCGCCGGCACCGGGTGGTCGGTTTCGATGTGGTCGAGCTGCTCCCTGGGCACCCGCCGTCGGCCTTCCTGGCGGCCAAGCTGGTCTACCGGTTTCTGGCGGAGATCTTCGCCGCCGACGAAGCGCGCGTGTCCTGAGGGTCCGAGTTCGAGCGCCTAACGCTCCAGGACCGCCGCGAAGATCAGGGGAGCGACAATCGTGGCGTCGGACTCGATCAGGTGCATCGGGGTGTCGACGTCGAGCTTCCCCCAGGTGATCTTTTCGGTCGGGAAAGCGCCCGAGTAGGAGCCGTAGCTGGTCGTCGAGTCCGAGATCTGACAGAAGTAGCCCCAGTAGGGGCAGGGCTTTTCGAGATCCTGATGGATAAGCGGCACGGCGCAGATGGGGAAGTCCCCCGCGATACCGCCGCCGATCTGAAAAAAGCCCATGGTGCGCGTTGCGGCCTCGGGGCGAACCGCGCGCGCGGCGACCGCCTCGCCTATGTCGCCGCTGGGAGCGACCTCGCCGAGATCGTCGAGAGATGAGCCCATGGTTCGCTCGACGTACCAGGCGACCAGTTCGGTCATGTACTCGATCCCGCCACGAACGAGATCCTGTCGCGAGAGGGTCCGGTCGAGCAGGCGCGCGGCGAAGATATTCCCGAGCGTGGAGTCCTCCCAGCCCGGGACGAAGATCGGCAGGCGTCTCTCGGTCGCGGCCGCGAGCCAGCTATCGGCCGGGTCGATCTGGTAGGAGGCCTCGAGCGTCCCGCCTTCGATCAGCTTGTAGAGATACTCGTGCGGGAAGCGCCGCTCCCCCTCGGCGTCGGCCCGGCGCCATAGATCGAGCAGGGGACGCTCGATCGCCCGAATCGCCTCTTCTTCGGGGATGCAGGTGTCGGTGACTCGATTCAAGCCGCGCGACTCGAGATTCTTCTCGTCGTCCGGCGTCAGGTTGCGCCAGCCGGGCAGGCGCCGGTAGTGATCATGGGCGACCAGGTTGAAGAGGTCTTCCTCGAGGTTGGCCCCCGTGCAGCAGATGGCGTGGACCTTCCGCTGCCGGATCATCTCGGCGAGCGACACGCCGAGCTCCGCGGTCGACATGGCCCCAGCCAGGGTTATTAGCATCTCGCCTCCGGCGTCGAGATGGCGAATGTAGCCTTCGGTCGCGTCGGCGACCGCGGCGGCGTTGAAGTGCCGGAAGTTCTCTCGGATGAACCGTCTCATACTCACGGAGCTTCTCCTCAGCGCGAGAGTATCGTCTGAAGTCCCGGATTGAGGTCAGCGCGGGGCGCCCTACGCTCGAAGAGCCGCCGCGAGAGCGCCCAGGTGCGGGCCGATCCTGGTCGACTGCTTGGGAAGCTCGAGGCACCGTGCGAGGCGATCCGGCAGCTCGATCTCAATACCGAGGTTGGCTTCGATCTCTTCGCGAAACTTGGCCGGATGGGCGGTCGCCAGCACGATACCGGGACGGTCTTCGTCGAGCGTCTCGAGCCGTTCCTGCAGGCCGAGATAGCCGACCGCGGTGTGCGGGTCGAGCAGGTAGCCGTGCCTCGCGTGGACCTCGCAGATCGCTTCGCGCGTCTCCTCGTCGGAGTGCCGGCTGCCGAAAATCTCTCGCCGCATCCGATCCAGGTCGGCGTCGAAGAGCCAGAGCATGCGCTGGAAG
>CALZIK010000131.1 GCA_945787635.1 Thermoanaerobaculia bacterium
GCAGACCGGTCCCGAGCGTGGCGACCAGCACGAGGGCCATCCCCGTCGCCGTCCAGGCGAGGCCTCGCGCCAGCGCGATGGCGCTGCCGGCGGCCCAGCCCAGATCGCTGATCGAGATCAGGCCGGCAGCGATCAGAGTGGGTCGCCGGTCGAGCCTCCGGCGGGTGACCACGAGCGCGATCAGCGCCGCGAAGATCGTGAGCTGAACGCCCAGGCTCACCAGCTCCGTCGTAGACAGGTCCAAATGCGTCGATAGTGCCGGTGCGGCGGCAACGACCGTGGTAGCGGAAACGCCAGAGAAAGCGATGTTGGCCGCCAGTGCGCGCCGAAGCAGCAGGGCGTCGGATCGGGAAGTCATGATGTCTCCTCTCAGCAGATTTCACCTCGAGTATCGATCGCAGATGTCATGCTTTCAATTACCTTTGAGGTAGTTGTTTTGAGGACTTCTCGGAGTATGATCGCAACCGAGCCTCGAGTTTGAGAAACGAGATGTCGGCCTTTGGCAGCGAACTACGCCGTCTTCGGAGCCAGCGCGGCTGGAGTCAGATGGAGCTGTCGTTCGAGGCGGAAGTCTCGACGCGCCACTTGTCGTTTCTCGAGACCGGACGCTCCAACCCCAGTCGCCGCATGATCCAGCGACTGGGAGCGGCTCTGGATCTCCCGCTCCGGCAACAGAATCACCTGCTCGTCGCCGCCGGCTACGCGCCGGTCTACGGTCAGGCGGACATTGCGGATCGAAGCATGCGGGAGATCCGCGACGGCCTGCGGTTTCTCCTCGACAACCACGACCCCTACCCCGCTTTCGTGCTGAACCGGATGTGGAACATCGTGATGAGCAACCGTACTCATCTGCGGATGCTCGAGCGGTTGCAGGCGGTGGGCGGCTCTCGCCGGGAAGAGCCCGAGAACGCGCTTCGCCTCGTGCTGGCTCCGGATCGTCTGCGACCGCTGATCTCGAACTGGCCGCAGGTCGTGCGCGCAGTCATTCCGAGGCTCGAGCGCCAGATCCGGCTGGCGGCTCACGACCGTGAGCTGGAGGAGCTCCGTGAGGAGGTTCTCGGTTATCCGATGGTTCTCGACGCACTGCGTTCCTCGTCGGCAGCTGCCGACGGGGTCGCGCTCCTGGTGCCCATCGAACTCGAATTCGACCGGCAGAGACTCTCCTTCTATACGACCATCGCGAGCTTCGGAGGCGCCGTGGACGCGACGACCCAAGAGTTGGTCATCGAGTCGCTGCTCCCGGCCAACGAGGCCACCCGACAGTCGCTCGTGCGATTCGCCGAAGCAGGGGCTCAGCGCGTAGGTACGGCCTGAGCTTCGGTAGGCGACCTCAGGAACGGAACCAGCCGCGCCAGCACCCAGTCTTGGCGAGTGACGAAGAATGTGTGGGACCCGGCCTCGAGGACCTCTAGTCGCGCTCCGGTCACGCGCTCGGCCACTGCGTGACCGTGTTCCAACGGAACCGACGCATCGTACTCTCCATAGATCGCGAGTGTCGGCACCCTGATCGCTTCGAGAGGCGGCACGGCATCCTCGCGAAACATCGCCATGACGTCGTCGCGATACCCCCTGCGCCGGTTGGTGAACGCGAGAGACTGAAAGAGGTACTTCAAGCCGTCGGCGACCGTGACGTCCGAGGCGAGGCGCGCCCGCGCGCTCGCGTCCTGGACACCCAATAGACGAAGGCCAAACGACGGCCACTCCATCGCGGTCACGGCGCCGGCGTTCCACAGCGGCCCGAAACCCCGGATCGCCCGCTCCGGGTCCCCTCCGTAGGGCGCAAGACGCTTTGCCAGGGCGGCCACCAGCGAGAGTGCTCGAACACGGTTCGGCTCTTGCGCTGCGAGGTGGAGAGCCACAGGACCGCCGCCGGAAACCGCCACCACGGCCACCTCGGTCACGCCGAGCACGTCGAGCAGCGCTCTGAGGACCACCGCCTGCTCGGCGGGCGCCTGTGCTGGCGACGACGGCGTGCGCAGGTACCCGGGCCGGGAAACCGAGATCGCGCGGAAGCCTTCGTCGGCCAGGCGGCGTCCGAGTGGCAGAAGCTGGTCGTAGCCACCGGGCGTCCCGTGAATCAGCAATACCGCAGGACCACGGCCCAGGGAAGCGTATTCCACGGGACCCGCAGCCGTGTCGGCGACCTGGCTCTCCCTCGCGAGCCGGGCACTCCCACGCCACGCGAAGCTCAGGAGGATGGACAGCACTACGACACTCGCTCCCGCCAGGGCGGCTCCGAGCCGCCAGAGTAGCCTACCCATTTCGGCTCCATTCTGGGCTCTCCAGGCGGCCAGGTCCATGACCTCGCAGGGAAGCTCTTTCCGGACCACCTTGTCCTGTGTTACGTTGCCAATTACAGATCGCAACCTCAGGAGGTGTCGGAAATGGCTGCCAAGAAAAAGGTCGCGTCGAGGAAGAAGGCGGCCCGGCGAAGTAGGGCGAAGGCCCCCACTTCGAGCCGGGCAAAGAAGAAGTCCGCGAAGACCAAGACCACGAAAAAAAAGACCACCAAGCGCAAGGTCAAGGCAAGAGCAAAGCCCGCCACGAGCTCCGCCGGCGCGGCCGCGAAAGCCAAGGCCAAGTCCACATCCAAGGTCGAAACACCGACCATCGTCTACATCCACGGTCTGGCCAACAAGCCCGAAGCCTCGGTGCTCAAGTGCCAGTGGGACACGGCGCTCTTCGGCAACGACATGGGCGATCGCACGCGAATGGCCTACTGGGTCGATCGAGAGGTGCATCCCCAGCCCGAGAACGCCACGTGTACGGACGCCGATATCGTTCCGATTCCTCCCGAAGACCAGGAGCCCGAGGGCGCGGGCATCCGCTCGGCACGCTTCGATGACGACTGGCTGGAGCGCGAAGTCGAGGAGCTCGGCACGAGTAAAGCCGAACGCGCGTTCCTCAAGAAGATGGGCTCGAAGCTGGTCAAGCACGGTGACTCGATCGACCTCGAGGAATCCAAGCGCGGCCCGGGCGTCAAGGCGCTCCCCCTGCCGGGCTTTCTGCGTCGCAGGATCACTCGGGCCGTGACCAAGCAGTTCCTGCGCGACGCCTTCAACTTCTTTTTCCGGAAAGAGAAGCGCGAACGCATGGAGGACGTCCTGCGTGAACGACTGATCCCTTGCGAGGGACCGGTCATCGTAATTGCCCATAGCCAGGGCAGCATGATCGCCTACGATCTCTTACGCCAGCTCGACAAGAACGACGTCGATGTCAGCCTTTTGCTGACCATCGGTTCGCCTCTCGGCCTCACAGAGATCAAAGACCTCTTCAAATCCGAGCTGATCAAAAACAAAAAGCTCAAGCTGCTGCCGAAACCGAAGTGCGTCACGCGCTGGGTCAATGTCGCCGACAAGGCCGACGTCGTAGCCACCGATGAGACGCTCTCGAGCGAGTTCGAACCGGGAAACTTCATCGAGGACATTCCGGCGAAATCGAAGGACCGCAAGCGACTCAACAAGGACTCCCCCAAACACCCTCACTCGGCGACCGGCTATCTACGCAGCGATGTCGTCCAGGAACTCATCCGCGACACGGTTGGAACTTCGTTCGGGAGCTTCCTCTCCGACTTCGTGATTGCTCGCGATCTGTCGAGCGCGATCGAAGACGACCGCGAGGGACGGCATCGAGTACTGATCCAACTTTCGGAGGTCAAGAAGGCGGGCGCGGCAGCCGCTTCGCTGGACGCCATCGGCCAGGAGATCCTCGAGAAAGTGGCGACCACGGTCATCGATTCCGAGAAGAGGAGAGGTTCGGGCTCGCTCAGCAAAGAAGCGGCTCTCACGCTCGCCAATGTCGATGTGTTGAAGCGCTGGGTCGCGGCCGAGCTCACCGCTGCCGAGATCGAGTCGCTCAAGGCCTCCCACAAGTCGCTACCGATCAGCCGCCTCTGGCGCAACACACCCAAGGCGATTCTGCTCGACTGCTCCGGTCAGGCGATCCAGGTCGAACCGGCGCGGATCGGCTACCGGTCCCGCGGCAAGGGCATCACCTGGGCGGTTCTCGACACCGGAATCGACGACAAGCACCCGCACTTCAAGCGCAAGGACGGCAAGTGCATCAAGGAAGCCTACGACTGCACGGGCCGCGGTCGCCCCAATCCCAAAAACGGCAAGTACCGCGACGGCCACGGCCATGGCACTCACGTGGCCGGAATCATCGCGGGCGAAGGCGAGGAGACGATCGAAAGCGACGAGGGCAAGAAGGCCAAGACGCAGTTCTGCGGCATGGCGCCGGACACCCAGCTGGTGATCTACAAGGTCCTTTCCGACAGCGGCGAGGGTCAGGACTCCTGGATCATCAAGGCCCTCGAAGACATCGCGCGCAAGAACGAGGACGCCGGCAAGCTGGTCATCCAGGGCGTCAACCTGAGCCTGGGCGGACCGTTCGACCCGAGCGTGTACGGTTGCGGGCACTCGCCCCTGTGCCAGGAGCTTCGACGGCTCTGGCGCCAGGGCGTGATCGTCTGCCTCGCGGCCGGCAACGAGGGCTTCGCTCAGCTTCAGTCCTCCCACGGCCTGGTCGACACCAACGTGGATCTCTCGATCGGTGATCCCGCCAACCTCGAGGAAGCGATCGCCGTGGGCTCGGTTCACAAGAAGAAACCGCACAAGTACGGCGTGTCTTTCTTTTCGTCACGCGGACCGACCGCCGACGGCCGGATCAAGCCGGACCTCGTGGCTCCGGGCGAGAAGATCCTCTCCGCTCGGGCGCGAGTGCCCGCCAACGGCGCGCGTAAACCGCTCTATGTGGCGATGGACGGCACCAGCATGGCGACACCCCACGTCTCGGGACTTCTGGCGGCGTTCCTGTCGGCACGCAGCGAGTTCATCGGCTATCCCGAGCACGTCAAGGAGATCCTGCTCGCGAACTGCACCGACCTCGGCCGGGATCGCTATATTCAGGGGCACGGACTCCCGAATCTCATCAAGATGCTGGCGAACACCTGACGCGATCGCTTTCGATTCGAGACCGGTAGACTCGGCGCCATGAGCCACCGAGCCGTCGGCGCTTCTCTTCTTCTGGCGACCCTGTTCTCGGTAGGCTGCGCGACCGCGCCTCCGCAGCCATGGGAGGGCCCGGCGGGCTCCTCGCGCCGGGCGCCCGAC
>CALZIK010000132.1 GCA_945787635.1 Thermoanaerobaculia bacterium
CGGTCGCGGATACGAACTGCTGCCCGTGTGGCAATTGACCTTCCGGCGTGGCGACGAGCATCCGACCTGGCGGGCGCGCATCGACGCCGTCACGGGCAGAGTCCTCGAGCTCCGCGACATCAACCGCTATTCCCGGGTGACCGGCGGATACTGGCCGGTGTCCTGGAGATTGGGCGGCGTCGAACAGCCGCAGGTCGTCACCACCTGGCCACACACCGCAATCAATCCGCTGGGAGCGACAACCAACACCGCGGGCGAGTATTTCTGGGACGGCAATCCCCAGACCGCCCGCCACGTGGGCCCGTTCGTCAGCATCAACGACAACTGCGCCGGCGCTCCCGGCACCGCCGGCTCCGACGGCATGGGCGACATCGACTTCGGCGCGATCACGACACCCAACGCCCCGGGCGACTGCCAGAGCCAAAACGGTGTCAATGACAACACGCCTTCCGCGCGGCAGCAGTTCTGGCACCTCAACAAGATCAAGGAAAAGGCGCGCGCCTATTTTCCGTCGAACGCCTGGCTGCTGCAGCAGCTCACCGCCAACGTCAACATCAACAGCAACTGCAACGCCTTCTGGAATGGCTTGACGGTCAACTTCTACACTTCGGGGGGAGGCTGCGGCAACAGCGGCGAGGACGCCGGCGTATCGATGCACGAGTGGGGACACGGCTTGGACTCGAACGACGGCAACGGCTCGTCGATCGACAACGGCACCGGCGAGACCTACGGCGACATCACCGCGGCGCTTCAGACCCTCAGCTCGTGCATCGGCGAAGGTTTCCTGGGCGGCAACTGCGGAGGTTTCGGCAACGCCTGCCTAGCCTGCGACGGCATTCGCGACATCGATTGGGGCCGGCACACCGCAAACGCTCCGATGACCGTCGCGAGCTTCACCCAGCCGCTTTGCCCCAGCGACGGGGGTGGGAGCTACAACGGTCCTTGCGGCAACGGCGCGCCGCAGCCGGACGACAAGGAGGGCCACTGCGAGTCTCTCGTGTCTTCCGGAGCCCTGTGGGATCTTGCCGCCGCTGATCTCCAGAGCGGCTGCAGCAACCGCAACGGGGCCTTCCCGGACTACAGCTGCCCGGGCGCGGGAGGTTCCTACAATCAGGCCGGTGCCTGGGGAGTTGTCGATCGGCTGTGGTACCAGTCGAGACCGACCGCGAACCAGGCCTTCACCTGCTACCGAACCGACCCCACCTGGACCTCCGACGGCTGCAACGCGGGCAGCAACTGGAAGGCCATGCGTGCCGTCGACGACGACGACGGCAACCTCGCCAACGGCACGCCGCACTCGTGCCAGCTGGCGGCCGCCTTCGATCGCCACGGCATCGCCTGCACCGCCGACGCGGCCTGGAACACCTGTTTCCGAGGAGTGCCGCAGCCGCCGGCTCCGACCCTCAACACTCCTGGCCCCGGCAACCACGAACTCACGCTCGACTGGACCCCCGACACCAGCCCGGACGTGGTCGACATTTTCCGCAACGAGGCCGGATGCGCCTTCGGCTTCGCCAAGATCGCCGAAGACCTCGCCTTCGATGCGCTACCCTACGTCGACTCCGACGTCGCGAACGGTACGGCCTATTTCTACCAGGTCGTGCGCCACGTCTCCGGCAACGAAGCGACCGCCTCGGCGCCCTCGAATTGCGTCTCCGGTGTGCCGATCGCGAGCCCGAGCGCCAAGTACGTACCTGACTCGGCAACCCTCGCCTCGGTGCCGGTGGACAGCGACGCCGACGGATTCGTGGACGATTGCGATACGGGGCGCCTCCGGATCGGCATCGCCAACGACGGCCTCGGAGACCTCACCAACGTTCGCTTCACCGCGACCAGCTCGGATCCGGAGGTGACCATCGTGAGCTCGATGCCGGTCGCCGTCGGCTCTCTCGCCGAGAACGCATTGACCACGGGTACTTTCGACTTCTCCCTCGACGGGGCTGCATGCGGGCAAACGCTGAGCTTCGGCATCTCGGTCACCGCCGACGAAATGACTGGCGCGAACGCGGACGGCTTCGCCTTTGGCCCGGTCGAACAGGACCTGATCCTCAGCGCAAGCCGCACGGACGACTTCGAGAGCGGTGACGATGGCTGGACGTTCGTTCAGGGCTACACGCGCGAAAACGTTACCGCGGCCTCCGGGATCTGGTCGGTTCACTCCACCAGCGGTCTCCACGATCAGACAGATAGCAGCCTCTCGCCGGTATTCCGAAAGGGCGCGGGCGCGACACAGGTCGTCATCGCCTCGCGCCACGACATCGAGACTCCATACTGGGATCGCGCCAACGTCCACGCGATCAAGCTGAGCGACGGTAGCCACACGCTGCTCACTCCCGCCGGTCGCACCTATACGGCAGGTGGCCCCTGGAACCCGGTGGGACACGTCGGCACCGAGGCCGGATGGGCCGGCAGCAACCTCACTTGGAGCGACGCGACCTTCGATTTGAGCGGGCTGGAGCCGAGCGAGAGCTACCGCCTCGAGATCAACCACAACACGGACCCCGCGGTCGTCGGTACCGGGCACTGGTTTGACAACGTCCGGTGGTCGAACACGGCCTTTCAGGGCTGCGATCAGACGACCGCCGGTTGCGAGCCGCCCGGCTTCTCGAAGGAATTCAGCCCGAGTCCGATCCTGGACGGCGGAACCAGTCTGCTTACGTTCGTTATCGACAACAGCGCCGCTCTCCTGGATGCGACCGATCTCGACTTCACCGACAATCTTCCGGCCGGAGTCGTCGTCGGGACGCCCGGCAACGCCTCGACCTCCTGTGCCGGCGGCACCTTGACCGCCCCGGACGCCGGCACGGCTGTCAGCTACACGGGCGGCACGGTGAGCGCCGGAGGCACCTGCACCGTATCGGTCGTCGTCACTTCATCAAAGCTCGACTCCCACCTCAACACCAGCGGCGATCTGACGTCGTCCGCCGGTAGCAGCGGCCCGGCGCTAGCGACCTTGGTCGTGAACTGTGTCCCCCAACAGCTGTTGGACAACGGCACTCTCGCCGTGCCACGTACTGTCCAGGCCTGCGACGAGATCACCGTCGGTCCGAGCTACACGGTCGAGGCCGATGGAGATCTGACGCTGCGAGCTCCAAACCTCATCCGGTTTCTCGACGGCGCCGCGATCGAATCCGGAGGCCGCCTGACCGTCGAGCTGGGAGCGCCTCAGTAGCCCGGCGGACCAGTATCCGGAAGCCAGGCCCGGTACCTCAAGACAGTTCCACGGTCGGCAGAAGACGGGGCGGACGGCGCACCTTCGTCGCCTGTTCAAACGCGTAGGCGAGCCCGAGCAGTCGTGCTTCGGACCAGGCCGAACCGAAGAAGGACAAACCCACCGGCAGGCCGAATATGAAACCGGCGGGAACGGTGACGTTCGGATACCCCGAGACCGCCGCGGCTTGGGAGCTTCCTCCGCCGAAGTGATCGCCGTTGACGAGATCGGTCACCCAGGCGGGCCCCCCGCTCGGCGCAACGATGGCGTCGAGCCGGTGCCTGGCGACCACCCGATCGATACCTTCGGTTCGGCTCAGGCGCCGGCACTCGGCAAGCGCCTTCCGATAGTCAGGCTCCGAATGGGGCCCCTTGGCCTCGGCCTTATCGAAACGCTCCTGCTCGAAGTAGCGCATCTCGGCCTCCCGGTGCTCGAGATTGAACTCGATCACGTCGGCCAGTGTCCGCACCGCAGTGTCGTCACCGCGGGTCGCAAGGTACTTCGCGAGCCCGTCTTTGAACTCGTACAGCAGGACCTCGTACTCGTGGCGTCCGAGATCCTCGAAGGACGGCATCTCGATCGGGTCGATGAGCTCAGCACCGGCTTCTCGCAGCGCGGCCAGAGACGACTCGAGCACCCCATCCACTTTCTCGTGAAAACCGAACCGCTCCCGCCAGACGCCAAGCCGCGCGCCGCGCAGCGCGCCGCTGTCGAGACCCGACGCGAAATCGATCGGAGCCGGCACGCCCGCGGTCGCCGAATCGGTCGTGTCGCGGCCGGCCATCGCGGTCAGAAGAACCGCGGCGTCCCGCACCGTACGCGCCATCGGGCCCGCCGTGTCCTGGCTCATCGAGATCGGCACGATCCCGGTGCGGCCCACCCGGCCGACCGTCGGCTTGACGCCGACGATTCCATTGGCGTTCGAGGGACAGACGACCGAGCCGTCGGTCTCTGTGCCGACCGCGACGGCGCACAGGTTGGCGGCGACCGCCACTCCCGAGCCGGAGCTCGAGCCGCAGGGATTGCGATCGAGGGCATACGGATTCCTGGTCTGGCCCCCGACTCCGCTCCAGCCACTCGAGGAGCGCTCCGACCGGAAGTTCGCCCACTCCGAGAGATTGGACTTGCCCAGAATCACTGCGCCCGCTTCACGCAGCTTGCGCGCGACCGTTGAGTCCGCGAGCGCTATGGTGCCGGCGAGAGCCAGGGAGCCGGCGGTCGTCGGCATTCGGTCGGCGGTGTCGATGTTGTCCTTGAGAAGCACGGGAATTCCGTGGAGCGGCCCTCGCAGGTACCCGCCCTTGCGCTCCGAGTCGAGCTCCGCGGCGATCCGACCGGCATCGGGATTCAGAGTCAATACGGCTCCCAACTCAGCGCCCTCTTGGTCGATCGAATCGATTCGATCGCGGTAGGTCGCAACGATCGTCTGGGCCGTGAGTCGCCCATCGCCCATCGCCTTCTGCAGATCCCGGACGGTCCACTCTTCGAGCTCGAAGGTCCTGGGTGCCCCGATCGTCGCATCTGAACGTTCGCTCTCTTGCGGCCGAGGCGCGCAGCCCTCGACCAGAGCCAGCGCCCCGCTCGCGGCTCCGAGCTTCAAGAGATCTCTGCGATCCAGCATGGCGTCCTCCTTTTCGCAAGAGTACCCTTTCACCGCGTTCTTCCGTTTGACATAGGGCGCCCAAAACCAATAGCTTTCTTGCGCACACGCACCGAAACGAGGATTCTCTGCATAGGAGCTCAAATGAGCGCATCAGTATTCGTCGGCAATCTCAACTATCGAACCACCGAGGCGGAGCTGGTGCAGTTCTTCAGCGTGGCCGGAAACGTGGTTTCCGCCAAGATTCCCCTCGATCGCGACTCGGGGCGATCCCGTGGGTTCGGTTTCGTCGAGTTCGACTCCGAAGAGGCCGTCGAGCAAGCCATCGAGCGGTGCAATGACTCCGAGCTGGGCGGCCGCAAGCTGCGCGTCAACAAGGCTGAATCCAAGCCGACACGCCCAGGCGGCGCCCGTCCCCGCCCTGCCCGACCGGACCGTGGCTTCGGGTCGAATCCGATGCAGGATTCACCGGAGCTCGACTTCTCGCGCGAAGACCACTCCTCGGGTCACGGCCGGCGCGACGACTGGAAGAAGCTGCGCGGCAAGAAGCGAACCCTCTAGCGGTCGAGTCTGTCTCGACCGAATCAAGACGGTCCACAGAGGCGTCGACCGCTACAACCGGATCGAATCGGAGACGGTCGACAGAGACGTCGACCGCTCGCAGCAGACGGGGTCGCCAGATCGGGCGCTTGCGGCCTGTAGCGGTCGAGCTCCGTCTCGACCGAATCAAGACGGTCGACAGGGGCGTCAACCGCTACAACCGGATCGAATCAAGAC
>CALZIK010000133.1 GCA_945787635.1 Thermoanaerobaculia bacterium
CAGGCTGGGATCGAGCTCGAAGGTCACCTTGGCGTCCACGCCGGCACGAGGGTCACCGATCCGGCGGTCGAGTTGGAGGCGCCAAAGTTCGCGAACGAGTCGTCGAGTCCCCCGTACGAACCGTCCGGGTCGGAAGTACAGGTGAGATCGGTCGAGAGCTGGTACGAGATGTCGACTCCCGGTCCCGGATCCGTGCAGCCGGCGGGGGTGCAGCCGGCCGTGCCCGCCCCGGCCAGGTAGCCTGCGCCACCGTTGCCGCCATCCGGTTCTCGCTCATTCGCCTCCTCTGATTCCCCTTCGTCGAGTGAGAATACCGTCCTCGACCCCTGCGCGGCCAGGTAGTTGCTGCGGCTCGACGAGGAGGCGGAGCTCGACGAATTGTGAGGAGCTGGTAGCCCACTCCATTCCTACTTGGAACCAGATCAAAGCGTGGCTTCAGGAGCTGAGCCGGTTGCAGCGGGCTTTCGGACCTCCGGTACTTGTGGCCTGATCAGCCCTCCGAACGAGGCTGCGAGCCTCTTCCTGCCCATTTGGATGGGCTTTTCTCTACCCGCCAGGGCATTGCGCAAGGACTCTGAAGGCGCTAAGGAGGCAGACGGCTCATCACGGCACGCAGCCGACGAAAGCCGGTGCAGCACAGGCACCTGGACTGCTTCGCAGAAGAAAGGGCATGAGAGACGAGAGTATCTACACAGCCTACATAGTGGCCGGGGGCGCGATTCTCCTGCTCGGGCTCGCCTTGATCTGGGCAAATCTCGTTGGTCCGGAAGCGGACCAGGAGACTGTGACGAACGGAATCCTCTGGTCCGTCGCTTCCCTCCTGCTCCTCGTCGAGGGTCTCCGCAAGAAGCCGTTGATAAGCATCAACCATGAGGGAAAACCATGGTTCATGTGGCTGATGCTCACAGCTAGTCTGGTCTTGTTCGTTGCCGTTTTGCGGCGGGTCGCCGAAGCGGACGACCTCGGTCTTGCTCAGATTCTCAGAACGCTCATTCTTCTTGTTCTCGCCGTGCTCTTCCTGTACGGGGCTATCGTCACGCGGCGTGAGATCCACGCCGCCCAGCAACATTGATCGCTTCGACTTCCGCCCACAGCGGTAGAGGACTCCGTATATCTCGGAATCGACGCGCATTCGAAGAGCTCGACGATCTACGTAATGAGCGCGGCCGGCAAGACGGTTTGGTAGGATGTCATCGAAACCAACAGCCAGGCACTGATCGGTCATCTCGCCCAGATTCCCGGTCAGCTGCACGTCTGCTTGGAGGAGGGCGAGAGGAGCGCCTGGCTCCACGAGATCCTCGAGCCGCATGAGGTGGAGATCGTCGTCGAGCAGCCGCCAGAGAGGTCGGGTTCGAAGAGCGATGCGATCGACGCACGGGGTCTCGCCGAGCGTCTACGAACCGGCCAGATCGAGACCGAGGTCTACAAAGCACCGCGGCGCTTCGCCAAGCTGCGCGAGCTGGCGCAGACCTACGGCATGCTGACCGAAGACGTCGTGAAGCCCGTTTGCCATGCCCGGCACCGGTTACACCTCGACGGCCCGGCTAGCGACGGGGCGGTTACACCCTAGGGCTCGACTCCTGGAACCAGCTTTCGTATCAGCACGTCGCCGATTGCGCCCGCCTTGTTGTTGAAGTGATTGCCGCCGGTGATCACGATCACCGTGTCCAGCGCCGGCACCACGTAGATGAACTGGCTGCCCCAGCCCGCGGCGACGATCACCGGGTGCCGGCCTGCCTCGAGCGGTGCGTCGACCCTCCCCCAGAGATAGCCATACCTCTCGGCTTGCCTTGCGGCGACGACTCGCGGCGCGGTGGACTCCCTGATCCACTCCTCCGAGACCACCTGGCGTCCCTGCCACCTGCCTCCGTCAAGCACCAGTTGTCCGACCTTGGCCATGTCCAAGGGTCGCAGGCTGAGGGCTCCGGACAGCGCGGGATACTCCTCGGCTGATTTCGACGCCCCAGTGGGCGCCCGTAGGCGGGCAACCTCCGTCTTGCCCCACTCCCAGTCCCAGGCCGTGATCTCCAGCGGCGCGAACAGCGCCTGCGCGGCCAGCTCGTCGGCCTTCATGCCGGTGGTCTGGCGCAGGACTTCACCGAGCAGCTCGAGGTCCGAGCTGTTGTACAGCCAGCGGCTTCCAGGCTCGTGGACCACCCGCCGCTGGAAGATCTTCTCGAACAGCGCCGGCCCGCTCGGCGACGCCCGCTGGAGGTCCCGCGGGTCCCAGTCCAGCCCCGCCGTCATGGTCAGCAGATGCTCGAGGGTCACCTTCTCCCAGCCGGGCCCGGCCGCCGCCGAGCGTTCGGGGAACCACTCCAGGACCGGCGTGTCGAGGTCGCCGATCGCCCCCCGATCCCGGGCGATCCCGACCAGCAGCGAGGCCACACTCTTGGTCACCGACTGCATCTCGTGCAGATCCCCTCGCTGGTAGCCGTGGAAGTACTCCTCGAGCACCAGCTTGCCGCGCCGGACGATGACTAGCGAATGGAGAAGTCCCGCCTCGCCCGCGGTCACTGCCCGCATCGTACGCTCGAGGTGCCTTGGCGAAAGCCCCACCGCCGCCGGCGCGGCGACCTCCCAACCACTACCGGGGGCCGGCGGACGGAGCTCGTAGGGCAGCTCGGGGAGAGCCTCGAATCCCGGTATCTCCGCCGCCTGCAGGCGCCGGAGGCGCGCCTCGAGCTCTTCGCCGGTGGCCAGCGACGCCGTGCCCTCGATCTCACCGCGGTCGAGATCCACGGCGACGGTCATCGAGTTGTTGGTCCCCCAGCTCAGCTCGAGCTCACCGCTGCGTGTCCGCGTCCCGGCGAATCCCCACTGATGCACCTTCCGGCCCGCGATCAGGTGGTGCATGGTCCCCGAGAGGAGCCCGCCGGTGTGCTCGAAGGCCAGGACGTACTGTTCGGTGCCGTCGTCCGACAGCCAGACGCCGCTGGACAAGTCCGGCGGACCGCAGGCGAGCAGCAGAGCGAGACCGGCCGGTAGCGCGAGCAGACCGATCCGGGCAACTCGCCGAGCCTTCTGTCTCGCTGCAACGGCGGGAACGACGCTCATCGCTCCTACAGCCTACGCCTCTTCAGACGTCGGTAGGCCATCGAGCGACCCTTGAGGATCGGCGGGCACCCAATCTGGTGGTGCCGCGGCTCGAGAGCGCACCGCATCCGACTCACTCGGAGCAGCACCAGACCGGATAGCTCGAACAGGTTTTCCAGTGCCGAGTAGGAAGTTGCTTTTCCCCGCATCGAGGGTTCTTGAGCTGGAGGAGTTGCGCGGAGCAGCTCCCGGGGCCTGGCTGCTGGATCTGCGTTGTGGCTGGTGACCGGACACCGGCCAGAGGTCACAGCGGTAGACCGTACGGGATTCGAACCCCCGCGTTCTAGATTCGAGAAAAGCCTATTCTCGGCGCTTCCGCTTGCCGCGCGCGACCTCGACCGCCAGGGCCTCGAGCTTCGGCTCCCAGAAGCCGCGAAGGCGGGCGAGCCAGCGGTCGATCTCGACCATCGGCGCGGGGTCGATCTGGTAGATCCTGCGCGGTCCCGCGACCTCGACGGTCGCGAAGCCGTGGTCGCGCAGGACTTTCAGGTGCTGGGAGACGGCGGACTGGGTGATGCCGAACTCTTCGCCTACGATCGCGACGATCTCTCCCGAAGCGTGGCGATCCTCGGCGAGGATCTCGAGGATGCGTCGGCGGACCGGATCGCCGAGGACGTCGAAGGCGTGCATCACTCCCCCGCGTAGAAGCTCGCCGTCCGCGCGGCCATCGCCTCGGCGACTTCGGTGTCCTCTCCGGCCGCGGCGTGCGCCTGGCCCCAGGCCTGGGCACAGGCGCGAACGAAGGCCTTGCCGGCGTCCGAGGTCAACCAGGCTTCGCTGGCCGCGGGGTCGATGGCCTCTCCGCCGCTTGCGAGATACATTCCCAGGCCGAGAAACGACAGATCCCAGCCCACTCCTGCCGCACCGGGGCCGTAGGTCTTCCAGTGCGCCTCGCTGGCCTCGTCTTTGAGCATGGTGTGCACCAGGGTCAGACGCGTGCCGTCGTTATCCGGCGCCACCCGTACGCTCACCCAGCTCACGTTGCCGGCAAACTCCCAGGTGACGTCGAGAGCCTCCGGCGGGTCGCACCGCGTGATCGTTCCCTCCGCGTTGCCTTCGAGGTGGTAGCGACCGCCGAGCTCGAGCTCTCCGCTGATCGGCAGGAACCACCGCGGAATGCGCTCGGGGTTGGTGAGGGCGTCCCAGAGGTCGTCGGCCTCTGTCGAGTAGAGACGAGACCCTTCGACCGCCCTCGCCGGTTTTCCCTCGTGCTCCAGCTCTCGGACCCCTCGAAACTCGGCGCCCAGCGCGTTGCCATAGTCCATCATTGGCCTCCTTGTTTAAGTCTTAGCTAATATTAGCAGATGCTGATATTCAAGGCAATAGGGGCGGGGCATTAGCGGCACACTACTGGTGCTCTGGGTCGAGTCCGCGCCGGACCGCGCGATCTAGAATCAGCGGGGACATCTGGATTCGGCGTAGAGTATGCGAGCCAAGTGACGATCAGGCTGAGCAAGCTCGTATTCGTGCTCCTTGCAGTTGTCCTGCTCGGTGCGTGCGCCGAAACGAGAAGGGCCCCTGCGAGTAAGCCGGCCGCTGTGGGCGGCCCCTGGATCATCGGCAGCCGGGTTCTGCCCGCGCCAGCCGCTGCGAGTGATGTCCTCGAGGAGGCCATCGCGAACACCCCGCAACCGGATGTCGCGGAGCACATCCAACAGACCTTTACGACGAACGAGGAGTGGATCCAAGCCGCGGCGGAGCGAGGCGTCATCAGCGCCCACAGCGCCGAGGTCCTGGCCGAGCGTTGGGCGGTCACGATTGCGGAAACCGAAGTCGCCGGCGTGACCGTGCGCACGCTGACACCGGCCGAGATCCGCCCCGCGAACACGGATCGTCTGTTTGTCCACACACACGGCGGCGCCTATGTGTTCGGCGGAGGTCTCGGTGGCACCTTTGAAGCCGTTCTGATTGCGCACCATGCGGGGATCCCGGTCCTCTCGATCGACTACCGTATGCCGCCCGAGCATCCGTTCCCGGCAGCTGTGGACGATGTGGTTGCCGTCTGGCGGAATCTGCTCACCGAGCGGTCGGCAAAGGCGATGGCACTAGGCGGCACGTCTGCGGGCGGTGGTCTGGCCCTGGCGTCGACACAGAGGTTCCTGGAGCTCGGCCTCGACACCCCCGGTGCGCTATGGGCCGGCACGCCGTGGGCCGACCTCACCCTGACCGGCGACAGTCATTTCACGAATGAGGGCATCGATCGCGTGCTGGTGAGCTACAAGGGCTTGCTGGAGGGCGCGGCGAAGCTCTATGCCGATGGCCGAGACCTGAAGACGCCACTGCTCTCACCCGTGTACGGCGATTTCGGTGGCTTTCCTCCGACCCAACTGGTCACCGGCACCCGCGATCTGTTCCTGAGCGACGTCGTCCGGGTGCACCGCAAGATGCGCGTTGCAGGCGTTGTCGCCGAACTCAGCGTCTACGAAGGCGTTTCCCACGCGGACTACATGTTTGTGATGGATTCACCGGAGATGGACCAGGTCTACGGGGAGCTGGGCGAGTTCTTGCTGCGGCATCTTCTCTGACGCTGCTGGAAGACGGCGAGCCCCGAGGTGGCGACGACAGACCACACACTAACGAGTGGGGCAACCCGTGACGGCGACGACGCCGACGAGGCGTGAGCGGAGCGAGGGTTGGCAGTTCTTGCGCGGGCCATTCCGAAACCCAAGGGATTCGAACCCCGTCCGAGAAACGAGAAAACGTCGGGCACGGGGGCCCGACGCACGATTGGAAATGGTGGAGGCGGTGGGACTCGAACCCACGTCCGAAGAACGCGTCCCCGCAACGTCTACGTGAGTAGCCGTCGATTTGATGTCTCGTCCAAGCGGTTAGGCTGACGGCCACCGCCGCAAGGACCAGCCCCGAAAAATATCCAGGTGCGCTCCGGGGCCTCACGCACCTTTCGATTCACTTTAATGACGCTCGTCGCCGGTGCCGTGAATCAAGGCCCCGGCGGGAGCGCTGGCTAACGGTTAAGCAGCCAGTGCCAAGTTATCGTTGGCAAATATGGTTTTCCCGTTTTAACGAGCGGAAAACCTCGACACGCAATTGCGGAACCGCTCTGTTCCCCGTCGAAACCGAGCGCCCCCATTCAAAGAACCTCGCCCAATATAACAAGCGCGGGCCCGGGGAGATTCCCTGCGCCCAGGTCGGGGTCACCCCTCGGCGCCGTCGGTAGGGCGCTCGTCGCTCGGATCGGGCTCGACATTCCGGCCGCCGGTCGCCACCAGATCCAGAAAGTCCTCGATCCCGGCGCTCTGGAGGCGCGAGGAGATCAGGAGCCAGGCGAGGACAGTGAAAACGAGGGCGAGGGGAGCCGCCGCGAGAAGCGGCGGGTAGAGCGGCCAGAAGGTGAGCGCCAGGGCGCTCAGGCCGCCCACGGCGAGGACCGCGACCGACCCGTGCTTGAGCGAGTAGTCGCTGGTCTCGACCCGAAAGACGAGCGCCGTGCCACCGCGGTCGGGTTCGGTCCAGAGCCTGCCGGTCACGGTTCCTCGCCGGACACCGGCGTGCACCGGGAGCTCTAGCCGTCCGCCGGTCCCGAGGCGACTCCAACGAGCGCCCCAGAGCTCGGCTGCGTGCTCGACGACGTCGAGAGTCTCACTGGCGCCGAGGGGGACGGTGACCCGATAGTCCCGCGAAACCAAACCGGACTCGGTCAATCGGGCAACCGGCCGGTGACCTCGAGGAACGCCCGCTCGAAGCCGGCGGGCACGAAATCGTCGAAAACCCGGGCTCCGAGCGGGTCGTCTCCGGCAAGGGTCGAGCGCAACGGCACGAGCGCCTCGGACGCGAGGAATGTCGCGCGAGCTGCCTCCAGATCCTGGCCGGAGGCCTTCGCTTGGCGGGCCACAGAGAGCATCAGCTCGAAAAGCGACCGCACGGTTGCGAGATGCGCGCGGGCCTCCGCGGCGCGGCGAATCCTGCCATGGCCCGGGATGAAGAGATCCCAGTCGAGCGTTTCGAGCTCGGTCAGGACCGAGACCCAGTCGCCGATGTAGCCATGCCCTCCGAACGGCAGATCGTCGAGGACGTCGCCGGTGACTAGAACTCTCGCTCGCGGCAGGTAGACGATGAGATCGCCCCGGGTGTGAGCATGGACCGGCCGGATCTCGATCGGACCGAGGCTGCGATGGAGCGTGAGGCGGTCGGTGAGGTCGAGCGACGGCGCGACCCAGCGAATCGCTTCGAGCCCGGCGAGGGTCTCACGCGCCGCCTCGATCTGGCCGGCGAGGGTGGTCCGGCCGGCCTCGTCGAGAGCCTCGCCCTGTCGGTCCACTCCCTTGGCGCGGCGCTCTTCTCCGGCCGAAATCTCGCTCCGGTAGAGCGCGAGCTCGCCGTCGAGGTCCGGGGCCGCGCGCGCGGGAACGTCTTCGGCGAGGGTTCGATGGCCGACGATCTCGATCTTCGGAAAGCGGTCACGATAGACGAAGTTCGAGCGGGTGTGGTCGCTGTGAAAATGGGTGTTGACGAGATAGCGGACCGGTTTGTCGGTCGCTTTCGCGATCCGGTCGAGCAGCTCCCGAGACGTCGCCGGGTTGGCCTGGCTGTCGATCACGACGACGTCGGTTTCCGAGACCAGGACAACCGAGTTCGAGTCGTTGAAGCGCAGAGGTTCGGGCTGGAGAGCGGCCCAGATACCCGGGCGGATCTCTTCGAAGGAAAGGTCGCTGTCGGCGCCGAGGCCGACGGACGCCAAGAGCACCAGGCCGAGCGCGAGAAGACCGATCCGGCCCCAGATGGAGAACGCCATCCGGCTCAGGGTCAAGCGGCTTCTCGCAGCAGGAGCTCCTCGAAGAACTCCTCGACCGCGGTGAGAAACGCCGGCACGTCGGGTAGCTGGTTGATCCGGCGGCGGAGCTTGGCGCCGTGCGGCAGGCCGTGGGTGTACCAGCCGGTGAACTTGCGCAGCTTGTGGAGAGCGTACTTCGACGGCTCGCGCTCGGCGACCATTCGGAAGTGATCCAGGATGAGATCGCGCCGATCGCGGGTCGCGGGCTCGGGAAACTCTCGGCCGGCGAGAGCCGCCGCGATCTGGCCGAAGATCCAGGGATTCTTGGTGGCGCCTCTGCCGATCATGATGCCGTCGCAGCCGGTCTCTCGAAGCATTCGAAGCGCGTCGTCGACCGTGCGGACGTCGCCGTTGCCGAGCACCGGGATCGAGAGGGTCTCCTTCAAGCGGGCGATCTCGGACCAGTCGGCGGTTCCCGAGAAGCCCTGCTTGGCGGTGCGGGCATGCATGGCGACCGCGGCGACGCCGTTGGCCTCGCAGATCCGGCCGAGCTCGAGGTAGCTCTTTTCGGTATCGCGCATCCCGAGCCGGAACTTGACCGTGAGCGGGATGGTCAGGGCCTTCTTGACCTCGCGGATCATCCGCTCGGCGAGCGCCAGGTCGCCCATGAGCGCGGCTCCGGCGCAGCCTTTCAAGACCTTGTTGGCCGGGCAGCCCATGTTGATGTCGCATAGGTCCGGGCCCAGCTCGTCGACGATTCGGGCGGCCTCGACCATGGTCTCGACGTCCGAGCCGTAGATCTGGATCGAGAGCGGCCGCTCTTCGTCGGCG
Organism: Thermoanaerobaculia bacterium; assembly: GCA_945787635.1. Taxonomy (GTDB): domain Bacteria; phylum Acidobacteriota; class Thermoanaerobaculia; order Multivoradales; family JAHEKO01; genus CALZIK01. The sequence goes on from CALZIK010000133.1 coordinate 8,660, forward strand.
AAGTGCATGAGCTCGCGGGTCTTCGCGTTGCCCTGGACGATGGCTTTCGAGGAGATGAACTCCATCGTGACCACGCCGACGCCGCCGATTCGGCGGATGAGAAGCCGAAAATCACGGTCGGTCACGCCGGCCATGGGCGCGAGAACCAGCGGAGGATCGACGGAGATCGGGCCCAAACGAAGCATGGCCCGCGCATTTTACTGTGGCGGCCCGCTGACCGCAGTCGCTTTCGCTACCGACTGTAAGATCCTGGGATGGCCTGGTACAAGGAGTGGTTCGGGCAGGAGTACCTCGAGCTCTACGCCCACCGCGACGAGCGGGAGGCCGAGCGCCATGCCGAGTTCGTTCGAGGGGTGCTCGGCGGTGAGCACCCGCGAGCGGTCTTGGATCTCGCCTGCGGCGCCGGACGTCACACCGAAAAGCTCCGTGGGAGGGGGTTTCGAACGTTCGGTGTCGATCTTTCCGTGACGCTTCTGGTGCAGGCCCGCGGCCTGCCGCGGACGGCTGGCGACATGTGCTGTCTGCCGTTTCGGGATCTCACCTTCGACTGGGTGCTCAACTTCTTCACCTCCTTCGGGTACTTTGAGAGCGAGCGTCAGAACTTCCGGGTGCTCGAGGAGATCGAACGAGTGCTCGCGCCCGGCGGCCGGTTCCTGATCGACCTCTTCAATCGCGAGCAGGTGGTCGCGAACCTGGTGACCCGGGAGACGCAGGAGCGCGGCGGCTTCAGGGTCGAGATCGAGCGCTGGTTCGACGAGGCGACCGAGCGCGTCAACAAGCGGATGCGCTTGGAATCGGCTGCCGGGCCCGCGGCCGTCCCTACTGCTCCGGCTAGCAAGGCCACAGAAGCCGCGCCGACCTTTCTGGAGAGTGTGCGAGCCTACCGGCCTGAAGAGGTCACCATAGGTCTCAAGTGGGCGGGACTCGAGGTCGACGCCCTGTACGGCAATTTCGAGAGAGAATCCTTCCAGAGTGACAGCGAGCGACTCATCCTCGTCGGCCACAAGCCGAGCTGATTCGGGCGGATCCGCCCGGCGAGCGGCCGGCGTCGATCTGCTGGCGGCTGGCCTCCTGGCTCCGCTTCCCGCGGCGTTCGCGCGCGGCGAGGCCCTCGAGCTGCTCGAGCCGCTCGCCTTCGCGAGGGCGGACGCACTGCCGGCCAAGCCCTCGGG
>CALZIK010000134.1 GCA_945787635.1 Thermoanaerobaculia bacterium
GGCATGCTCGGCGCGTCGCGGCCGGGCCGTTTGCGGCGCGCCGCCGGCGAGGTCGCCCGGTTCCTGGGAGCCGGCCCCGACGATCTCGTGTTTGTCGGCAACGCCACCGAAGGCGTTAACGCGGTTCTTCGATCGTTCGGCCTGCACTCAGGCGACGCGGTGCTGACAACCGAGAAAACCTATGGCGGGGTCGCGCGGGCGGTTCGCTACGCCTGCCGGGAAGCCGGAGCCGAGGTCCAGGTGGCCCGCGTGCCCTGCCCGATCGAGAGGCCGGAACAAGTCCTCGCGGAGCTGGAGCGCGCGATCACGGCAAAGACTCGTCTGGCTGTCCTCGACCACATCATCTCGGAGACCGGGGTCGTGCTGCCGGTTCGCGAGTTGGTCGAGCTCTGCCACACAAGAAACGTCAAGGTCCTGGTCGACGGAGCGCACGCACCCGGACAGATCGCGCTCGACATTCCCTCACTGGGGGCCGACTACTACGCCGCCAACCTTCACAAGTGGGCCTGCGCGCCGCGCAGCTGCGGCGTTCTCTGGGTGGCACCCGATCTCCAGGACACGGTGCATCCGCCGGTCATCTCCTGGGGTCTCGACCAGGGGTTCACCGAAGAGTTCGATTGGACCGGCACCCGCGACACGTCGGCCTGGCTGGCGGCACCCGCCGGACTCGAGTATCTCGAACAGCTCGGCTTCGAATCTGTCGCGAACTACAACCACGATTTGGTCTGGCGGGCCACCGAGATGATGATCGACCGCTGGGACGGACTCGCGGCCGCCGGCCGGGACATGAGCGCCTTCATGACCTCGGTCCGGCTGCCGGCGCGCTTTCGAGCAAACGAGGTCACCGCCGACCACCTCCGCACCACCCTGCTTCACGATCATCGGATCGAGGTACCGCTGTTCCCATGGCACGGCCGACTCTGGCTGCGGCTGAGCGCCCAGGTCTACAACCGCTTGGACGAATTCGAGCGCCTGGCCACCGCGATCGATACTCTCACGACCGTGGCCTGACCCTAGCTAAAGAGGTCGGAGAGCGAGGCTCCGGAGGAGCGCTCTTCGGGCTCCCGGCCGCGCCGAAAAATGCGAGCGCCTCGCTTGCCGCCAAGCTGCGCGGCGTCGCCCTCGACCCGAATCCAGGCGCCCTCCCGAATGCCGACCACCGGGGTCGGGTTCTCCTCGAGGAACTCGACCAGGCGCTGCTCCCGGGTCTCGCCCATGTGGCTCGAGCTCGGATCCGGGTCGAGGTAGTGCGGATTGATCTGGAACGGCACCAAGTCGAGAGCTTCGAAGGAGCCCGGTTCGACGATCGGCATGTCATTGGTGGTCCGTATGGTCGGCGCCGCGATGTTCGACCCCGCGCTCGCGCCCATGTAGACCATCCCCTCACGGGTGCGTGTTGTCAGCCGCTCGAGCATCCCGCATTCGCGCAGGATTCTGAGCAACCGAAACGTGTTTCCTCCACCCACGAACACGGCTCGAGCGGCCTCGATCAGACGGCACCCCGCCGCATCCGCCGTCGCCACATCCACGCCAAGCCCCACCTTCTCGAAACGGCTCACCGCGACACCGCCGTAGCGGACGCGGTCGAAAACCGCGAACGGAACGAATACCAGCCGGTCGATTTCAGCCAGCACCGACGACATCTCGTCGATACAATGATCCAGATAGCCTTCACCGCTGTTGGTGGAGTTACTGATCAGGAGCAGTCTCATGAACGCCCACAGTCTACCGATCGGCATGGCGGAAATGAACCGGATCTTCGAAGTCGTGGACGAGCAGGAGATCTCTCGGGAATTGATTCAGGTGGAGCTCCTCCCCTCCCGCGACGGAACAGTCGAGCGCCTGCCAACCGGCAAGATCCGGATCGTGCTGCCCGAGAATGTCGGGCTCGGCGAGTGGCTGCCGACGCTCGAACGAGCCCTGCGAAGCCTGAGCGCCGACGGATCGGAGAACCGCTGATGACCTTCAACGACCGCCTCGGAATGACCGCCGGAGCCGATGCCGGCACGGTCGAGCTCGAGGCTCGAGACGAGCACCTGGTCGCTCCCGGTACGGTTCACTTCGCCGTGCTCGCGACTCTGGGAGAGGTCTCGGCCGCCGCGGCCGTGGACAGAGCTGTCGTACCGGTTTCGGTATCACTTCAGCTCATGAGCCGAGCCCAACCCGGCCTGCTGACGGCCAAAGGCAGAGTGCTCAAGGCGGGGCGGAGGATGGCCTTCGCCGAGGGGGAGATCTCCCAAGCAGGCCGGATCGTGGCCAAGGTTAGCGTGACCTTCGCCCTGATCTAGCCCGAACCAATGGGCTCGGCTCGGCTGCGCCGCACATGTGTGCGGCGCGTTTGAGGTCGGTTCAAGAGGCTGCGCCGCACACATGTGCGGCGCGTTTGAGGTCAGTTGGTTTGCAGGGCTTCGGCTTCGAGCGCCGTGGCCTCGGTCTCCGCAGTGGCGGAAACCGGATCCAACCAGTGCTTCCATTCCGGCCGCTCGCCTCGAATAGTCTGGAAGTAGCGCTTCTGCAAGCGAAGCGTGATCGGCCCCGGGCGCCCCTCCCCTACCAAGCGATCGTCGACCTCTCGAATCGGGGTGACCTCCGCCGCGGTGCCGGTCAAGAAGGCCTCTTCGGCCAGGTAGAGCTCATCACGGGTGAAGAATCTGTCGAAGACCTCGAGTCCTTCAGCGACGGCGAGCTTCATGATCGTGTCGCGGGTGATCCCCTGGAGGACGCTATTGAGCGGCGGCGTGATCAACTTCCCATCGCGAACGATGAACAGGTTCTCACCGGTGCCCTCGGCGACGTTCCCGTGGACATCGAGCATGATCGCCTCTTCGTAGCCAAGACGGACCGCTTCGCGCTTGGCGAGCACCGAGTTGATGTAGTTGCCGGTCGCCTTCGCTTTGAGTAGCGCGGCATTGGGATGGTGCCGTGCATAGCTCGAGATCTTGCAGCGGATGCCCTTGGTCAGTGCTTCCTCGCCCAGATAGGCGCCCCAGGGCCAGGTCATGATCGCGACCTGCACCGGATTGCTCTTGGGATACACGCCCATCGAACCTGCTCCGAGAATCGCGATCGGCCGGATATAGCAGGCCGAGTGGCCATTCCGGCGGATCAAGTCGAGTGTGACGTCCCGAAGCGTCTTTCGGTCGTAGGGCAGGTTTATCTCCAGGATGTGCGCGGACCCTTCCAGCCGGCGCAGGTGATCCTCGAGCCTGAAAACAGCCGTGCCACCACCGGTCTGCTCATAGGCTCGAATTCCCTCGAAAACCCCCAAACCGTAGTGCAAACTGTGGGTTCTCAGATGGACTGTGCCCGCGTCTGAAGGCAGAAACTCGCCGTCGAACCACAGCTGTAAGGATGTCGGTAAGTCGCTCATAATGTTCTCCAATCTGTGGCCACAGTCTATCAGACCCCTTGCGAGCCCCGATGGGGCCCGAACGCGAGCCGATCGCCTTGCGCTGACGTCCCCGACCCTCGGTCCTGGAGTCCCCGGGTTGATAAGATCAGCCTTCGTAACTTGGGGGAGGCATCAGATCATGCGGGGCTGTTTTGAGTCGGCTAGTCGAGTCTCTGGACGGAACAGGTGTGCGGCCATCGCGGTTCTCGCTGTGGCCTGCTCGCTCGCAGCGCAAGTCTCCACAGCTCAGTCGTGGACCGGCGGAGCGAGCCTGGGAGTCCAGGTCCGGGGCACCAAAGGAGGTCCGGTAGCGGGGGCGACCGTCGAGATTCGGCACCGACGCCCCGGCGGCAATGTAGGTCCCGACGCCAGACTCACTGACACCCGAGGTCAGGCGAATTTCGTCGGCCTGACGGCGGGGCGCTGGAGCCTCGAGGTCCGTCATCCAGACTTCCTCTCGTTCGTGGCCTCCGTGGAGATCGCCGGCGGCGAGAAGCCTCGAGTCATCTCGCAGTTCCTGGAAGCCTCAGGGGCCGGCCGCGGCACTCTCAAGGTCAAGTTGCTGCGCTCCGACAAGACCTTCGGACAGGTCGTCCCCGGGACCGGGGCCGAGGCTCCGTCGCCCGAACCCGGACCCCGGATCGCACAAGCGCCGCCGGTGCCGCAGAGGCAGCCTACGGAAGCACCGGCCAAACAGAGAGCCGAACCGGGACGGCCGGCCAAGAGCCCGGCGCCCGCCGGGCGCGACGGCGAGACGCAACCTCAGCCTTCCGAAACCAAAGGCGGCGTCGAGGGACGGGCCGTTCCGAGCCAGGTGGTCGAGCTACCACCAACTCCACCCAAAGCCGAGCCGAACGCGACCGACGCCGACATTCGGCCGGCGGAGGTACCGAGGCCTCTCGAGACGCTTCCCACGCCCAAGCCGGCGCCGGCTGCCGAGGCGCCCGCTTCGACCGAGCCCCCGTCCA
>CALZIK010000135.1 GCA_945787635.1 Thermoanaerobaculia bacterium
CGGGAGCGCGGGTGACTCTGGCCAACAGGAGCCCGGTGCGTGGCCGCCGCGTGGCTCGGGAGTTGGAGGTCGATTTCATGCCCCTCGACGAGTTCGATGCCGCTGGCTTCGAAATCCTGGTCAACGCGACCCCGCTGGGCTCGCTCGGGTCCGAGATGCCGTTCGACCTCGAGCGTCTCGATCCGGCCGCGGTGGTCGTGGATCTGGCCTATCGCGCGGACGGTCCGACTCGACTGGTCGAGGCGGTCCAAGCGGCGGATCGCGAGGTGATCGACGGGCGTGAAGTCTTGCTCCACCAGGCCTCGCCGCAGTTCACCTGGATGACCGGCCGAGAGTTCGATCTCGAAGCGGGGCGCAAAGCACTGGGCCTGGCGACCGACGAAACGCCGCGCGCATGAGAAACGCGACGCCGCATGTGCGCGAGTTCGTCGCCGACACGTTGACGCCGGTCGCGGTTTACGAGCGGCTGGCCGGGTTGTCGCCGATTCGGTTCCTGTTCGAGAGCGTGACGGGCGGTGAGCAGGTGTCACGCTACAGCTTTCTGGGTGCCGGTCCCCGGGAGCTACTGCGGCTGGTAAGCGGCGGCCTGGAGGTGGAAAGCGGCGGCGCGAGCCGGCGGGTTCCGGGCGAGCCGATCGCGGCGTTGCGCGAGGCGCTGTCCGAGATTGGCGCGCGCGAGTCGGCCGCGCACGACCTTCCCTTCACGGGCGGCCACGTGGGTTTCTTCGGTTTCGACCTGATCCGGACGTTCGAGCGCCTTCCTCAACCTCCCGAGGACGGGTTCGGTCTTCCCACGGCGGTCCTCGGCCGCTTCGACCACCTGGTGGTCTTCGATCACGCCCGGCAACGAGTGCTCGCGGTGGCCAACGAGATCGAAGGCGAGGTGACGCGCGCGCAGGCGCAGGAGGATCTCGAGCGGTTGACCGAGATTCTCAGTCGGGTATCCGCCGAAGGAGCCGTTCCATTGCCGAGCGGGCTCGGACGGCCCGCGGAGGCCGATGTGAGCCTCGACGACGGCGCCTATCGGGAGGCAGTGTCGCGAGCCAAGGAGCACATCGCGGCGGGGGATATCTTTCAGGTGGTGCTGGCGCGACACTTCCGCACGCCGCGTCACGGGCTGTCGCCACGTCTCCTCTATCAGGCGCTCCGCTCGGTCAATCCCAGTCCCTACATGGTGCTGCTCGAGTTTCCCGAAGTCGCCCTGGTCGGCGCCTCGCCTGAAATGCTGGTGCGCAGAACCGGTTCTCTGCTCGAGACCCGGCCGATCGCCGGGACCCGGCGGCGCGGGGAGACTCCGGAAGAGGACCGGCAGTTGGCCGGCGAGCTCGCGGCCGATGAGAAAGAGCTTGCCGAGCACGTGATGCTGGTCGATCTGGGGCGCAACGACGTCGGGCGGGTGGCCCAGCCCGGCAGCGTGCGGGTGTCCACCTTCAAGGAGGTCGAACGCTACAGTCACGTCATGCATCTGGTCTCGAACGTCGAGGGTGAGGTCGGTCCCGAGATCACCCCGCTCGACGCCCTCCTCGCGTGCTTCCCGGCGGGCACCGTTTCGGGCGCGCCCAAGCTGCGGGCGATCGAGATCATCGACGAGCTCGAGCCCGAGGCGAGAGGTCCGTACGCGGGCGCGGTCGGGTACATCTCGTTCAACGGCGACCTCGACACCTGCATCACGATCCGCACCTTGGTCGTTCGTGGCGACGAGATCTCGGTCACCGCCGGCGCCGGCATCGTCGCGGACTCGGATCCGGCGAGAGAGGAGCAGGAGACGCGAGACAAGGCGGCCGCCTTGCTATCGGCGATCGAGCTGGCCAAGGCCTTGAAGGCGGACTCATGATCCTGGTCGTCGACAACTACGACTCCTTTACCTACAACCTGGTGCAGCTGATTCGCTCGCGCGGGCTCGAGGTAGACGTGATGCGCAATGACGTCGAACCGGTCGGCGGGCTGCTGGCGCGCGGGCCTTCGGCGTTGGTGCTCTCGCCCGGGCCCGGGCGGCCCGAGGATGCCGGTGTGTGTATCGAGCTGATTCGGGCCGAGCCGGCGGTACCGATTCTGGGTGTGTGCCTCGGGCAGCAGGCGCTCGCGGCGGCGTACGGAGGCGAGATCGGCAGGGCGCCGCACCTGATGCACGGCAAGACGTCGGCCGTTCGGCACAACGGCGCCGGTATCTTCGAGAATCTGTCCGATCCGTTCGAGGCGACCCGCTATCACAGCCTCGAGGTCCGGCCGGACTCGCTCCCCGCGGTTCTCGAAGCGGTGGCTTGGAGCGACGACGGGACCCTGCAAGGCATCCGTCATCGCGAGCTGCCGTATTGGGGCGTGCAGTTTCATCCCGAGTCGATTCTCACGACGGAAGGACCGCGACTGATCGACAACTTTCTCGCGCTGGCCTAAAGGCGGAAGGCGCCGCTCGACCTTGCAAAGCCCCTCGGGCCGCCGCATCATGGGTCGATGAACGCGACGGACGCACTCGAGCGCCTCACCGCGGGGCTGGCTCTGACCAGGGCGGAGATGCACGAGCTGTTTGGCTGCCTCATGGACGGCGAGCTCTCGGATCCGATGAAGGCGGGACTGCTGGCCGCGCTGGCGACCAAGGGCGAGACTGCAGATGAGATCGCCGGCGCGGCGCTGGCGATGAGAGAGAGGGTGCGTCCGGTCGAGCACTCGCACGAGGACGCGGTCGACACCTGCGGCACGGGAGGTGACGGCCGGGGAACATTCAACATCTCGACCGCCGCGGCACTGGTTGCGGCCGCGGCCGGCGTTCCGATCGCGAAGCACGGCAATCGATCGGTTTCGAGCAAGTCGGGAAGTGCCGACGTGCTCGAAGCGCTGGGCGTTGCGGTCGCGACCGAGCCGGAAGCCGCGGCTCGGATGCTCGGCGAGATCGGCATCTGCTTTCTCTTCGCGCCCAACTACCACCCGGCGATGAAGGAGGTCATGCCGGTTCGGCAGGCGCTCGGCGTGCGGACCATCTTCAACGTTCTGGGCCCGCTCTCCAACCCGGCCGGGGCCCGACGCCAGATTCTGGGCGTCTACGCCCGCGAGCTGGTCGAGGTAATGGCCCAGGTGCTGAGCGATCTCGGCTCGCGACACGCTCTGGTGGTCCACGGCGCGGACGGTCTCGACGAGATCACTACGACCGGTACCACGCACGTCGCCGAGCTCAGAGACGGCCGAGTCGAGAGGCGCTCGCTCGACCCCGAAGAGCTGGGCGTGGCGAGGGGCACCGCCGAGGAGCTTGCCGGAGGAGGACCGGAGGAGAATGCGGTCGCGTTTCGTGACCTGCTGGCTGGTCGCGAAGGACCTCTGGCCGAGATCACGATTGCCAACGCGGGTGCGGCGATCTACGTAGGTGGTCGAGCGGCGAGCCTTCGCGAAGGGGCCGCCATCGCTCGCGAAGCGCTGGGATCCGGCGCCGCCGGCGCCAAGCTCGAGGCGTTGCGCGCCTTCCGGCCGTGAAAATGGGCGGCCCCCCGGACAGACTGCCTCCGGACATACTGGTAGACATCGTGCGGCGGCGTTGCCAGCGCCTCGGCGTCCGGTCGGTGAGCGCGCCTGCGACCGAGGATCATCGATTGCTTCCCCCGA
>CALZIK010000136.1 GCA_945787635.1 Thermoanaerobaculia bacterium
ATCAGGTCGCAGTCGGTGCGGCCGAAGGCCTCGACGGCCGCGGCCCCGGTCTCGACGATCTCGACGCGGCAGCCCAGGTCCTCGAGGTATTCCCGCGCCACCTCCTGGTTGACCGGATTGTCCTCCGCGAGCAGCACGCGGGCCTCCAGCACGGAGGGTGCCGGGGACGCGGCGGGCGGATTTTCCGCCGGCAACTGCGGCGCCGCGGGGGCGCAACTACCCGGGAGGTTCAAGATCCGCATGACCTGCCTACACAGATCGTTCTGCCGAACCGGCTTGGTCAGGTACGCGCAGAACCCTGCCGCCTTCGCCAGCGCGCTGTCTTCCTCCCAACCTATCGAGGTGAGCAAGATGAGCTGCGTGTCGGAGATCTCGGGCGACGCCTTGATTGTCCGAGCCAGCTCCACGCCGTCCATCTCCGGCATGGCCATGTCCAGAACGGCCGAGTCGAAGCCCTCGCCACGGCCGGCGGCGGCGCGCAGCTGGGCGAGCGCTTCAGCGCCGCTCTCGACCTCCCGGCAGGCTGCACCCTCGGCGCTCAGGTACTGGCACAGCACCTCGCGGTTCGTGGCGTTGTCGTCGACCACCAGAACCCGGGCCCCTGCCAGCTCGGACCCTGCCGCGCGCCCAGTCGCCTGGCGGTGGCAGCGCCCGAAGGCCGCCGTGAACCAGAACCTCGAACCGCGCCCAGGTGCGCTCTCAACGCCGATCCGGCCGCCCATCATGGTTACCAGCTGCTTGGTGATCGACAAGCCCAGACCGGTTCCGCCGTACTTCCGCGAGATCGTTTCGTTCGCCTGCTCGAAGGATTCGAAGAGGTTCGCCTGGTCGGCCGGATCGATGCCGATACCCGTGTCCTTGACCTGGAAATCGAGGGAGACCGTGTCGGCGGTTTGGCGGCCCAGCTTGACCCTGATCTCGATCTCGCCACGCTCAGTGAACTTGGTGGCATTGCCGATCAGGTTCGTGAGGATCTGCCGGAGCCTGTGAGGATCGCCGCTGAGCCAGTCGGGAACGTCCGGCGCCACGCTGTAGACGACTTCGAGCTGTTTGCTCTGGGCCGGCTCGGCGAGCAGCTCGACTACGTCGGCGACCAGGTTGCGCAGCTCGAACTCGATGCGGTCGAGCGTGAACTTGCCAGCCTCGATCCGCGAGAAATCCAGGATGTCGTTGATGATGTGCAGGAGGGATTCGGCCGACTGCCGCAGGGTGCCCACCAAGCGTGTCTGACGGTTGCCCAACCCGGTCCGTCCCAAGAGGTCGGTCATGCCCAACACACCGATCATGGGCGTGCGGACCTCGTGGCTCATCTTGGCCAAGAAGCTCGACTTCGCCCGACTCGCATCCTCGGCCGCTATCCTCGCCCTGGTGATCTCCTCCGCCTGCCGCTTCAGCTGCTCCTCTGCCCGCTTCCTGACCGCGACCTCCGCTTCAAGCGAACGTACGGACTCGTCCCGGGACGCGATGGTTTCGCGCAATCGCTCCGTCATCCGATTGAAGCTGTCGACCAGGATTTGAACCTCGCCCGTGGTTCTTACCTTGACTCGTGCCTCAAGGTTGCCGCCCGCCAGACGGGCCGCGGCGGCGGCCAGTGCCACGATCGGATTGGAAAGGTAGCGGGACACATAGAGGGCCACCGCGAACACGACCACCAGGGAAATGACGAGCACGGCGGAAAAGAACCGAATGGCCGGGGAGAAGTCCTTCAACAGGAGTGCGGACGGTATGGCGACCGCGACCCGGAGGAACGGTCTTCCCGGCGCGATGGCGAAGTCCTGGAACGCCACGATGCCCCTGTCCAACCTGGCGAATTCCAAATTTCCCTGAAACGCACCGGTCAAGTATTCGCTGGGGTCGAACGTGGCCTCGTCATTTTCCGGCCGTTGCAAGGCCCTGCCTTTTCCATCGAAGACCCAGATGGGGTTTTCCTCGAGAAAGGTCACCGTGCGCAGCCCGGCTAGAAAGTCGTCCAGCTTGTGACGGATCACGACCACGCCGCCGAACGATCCGGTGTCCAGGTCGATCTTGGCGAGTCCGGCAACGAAGGAGACTCTCCCGTTTTGATCGACAAACGGACCGCTTATCTCCATTTCCCTTGGCGGCATGAACCATTCCATACCCCCCGACGAAAGCAGGAGCGGGATGGATTTCAGCAGTTTGAAAAGCCGAGCGGAGGCTTCAAAGGCAGCGGGGTCCGTTATACCTGCCGATTCCGATCGGCCTGTCTCGAGATTGATGGGTTCCCGGCGACGCACCTTACCGACGGCCTCGATCATGACATCTCCGTCGGCGTTCACGAAGCTCGCGCTGTGAAAATCTCCGAAATCTCTGAGCAGTTGGAGAAACATCCGCTCCAGCTTTTTCTGCGCGACGATCCGCTCGACCACGGATGCTTGCAGATAGTCGTCAAGCGCCGAAGATGCCGCGATCGTGCTCAGGGACCTCTTGAGCTCCGTGATGAATTGCTCAGCGAAGATCTGGTGAATGGTATCGATTTGCTGGGCAATGTTCTCCTTCGTCCGTCGTTCTATGGAGTCGCGGCTGAAGCTGTAGGCCAGAAAAATCAGAATGCTGCTTGTGGCGATATTCACCAGCATGAAAAAAAACAGGATTCGCAGGAAGATCGAGACCCCGCGTTTCTTGCTGGTGGCCATCGGAAAAACTAATCCTGAAGAGCGACGGACTCTTCCACGACGATGTCGATGATGTCCATCCGCTCCTCGAGCGCAATGCCGAGCATCTCCGCGCGTTTGCGATTGATCATCAAAGGCCCTCGTTGCGGCGTGACGGTTCGCATTCGGCTGGGATTCAAACCCTGTTCCAGGATGTC
>CALZIK010000137.1 GCA_945787635.1 Thermoanaerobaculia bacterium
GCGCTTGGAATGCACTTTCTCACCTACCATGCGCGAATCGAAGCGAGCCAGGGCTTCACCCTGTTCTTCGTCGCGTTGTATGTCGGCGCCATCGCTGGCGTGTTCGTCTGGGTCCGCGTCACGAAGTGGATCGAAAAGAGCCACGTGTACGCGGCGACGACCCTGGTGACAGCCCTGGTCATCTCGACTGGCTACTGGCTGGTCGGTGAAGGGCGACCGTTTGGCACCGGGAACTCATCGGTTCTCATCGTGGTCAACGCGCTGGCCGGTTTCTTTGGCGCCGCGACGGCCGTCTTGGTGCCGTCGATGATGGCCGACGTCACGGCGCACGACGAGGTTCAAACCGGTCGCCGGCGCGACGGCGTGTTCTTTGGCATCTACTCTTTCGGCCAGCAGTTTTCGAGCGGTCTCGCGGTCCTCATCGCAGGGGTGTTGGTGGACCATTTCGCCGGGCTGGTGCCGGCGCAGGCCGCGCAGTCGGCGGCGACGGTCGAGCGTCTAGCGATGATCTCCAATCTGCTGCCTGCGGTGATACTCGCGGGCGCGGGGGTCATCGCCTTGCGTTATCGCTTGACGCGACAAGAGCTGCAAGGAATCCACGGTGAGATCGCGGCGTCACCGGAACCTCAGCGCGATTCTGCGTAGCAGCCGGCTGGGGTCGACCCGGAAACAACATGTCGTAGAATCAAGTCGTCGTTTTTCTTGCGCGACCAATCAAGGCCGCAAACAAGAACCTGTCTCTGATTCTCGACAATCCGCACGAGCATGACCGGCCCCTGTCTCTGCGATTCAACGCTCCGCTCGAGAGTTGCTTGCCGCGTGAACCGTTCAAGCGCCCCTGCTTCGGCGACATCATGCGCCGTGTGACGCAACCGGCTACGCGTTAAGAAAGTCAAGCACACCGCGTGGCGAAGTTTCTGTTCACCGTATGGCCCTTCCCAGGCCACATCCACCCCAATACGGCCATCGCCCATGCCCTCGCCGAGCGCGGCCACGAGATTGCCTTCTATACCGGCGGCTCGCTTCGACCCTCGCTCGAGGCGGAGGGCTTCCGGTGCTTTCCATTCCGGCGGCTGGACGAGGTACGCGTCAAAGAGATCGTGCTCGCCCTCGACGCGATGAGCCTCCAGAAGTGGTCGGCGCGCCGTAAGAAGGCACTGCTGCGCGAGTGGCTTCTCGGGACGGTCGAGGCCCAGCTGGAGGACCTCGCGGAAGTCGCTCCCGTTTGGCGGCCCGACGTGCTGGTTTGCGATCCGGCGATGTGGGGCCCGGTGCTCGTCTTTCGAGAGACCGCGAACATCCCGCTGGCGATCATGTCGTGCATCGCGGCGTGCGTGCTGCCGGGGCCTGAGGGTCCTATCGTAGGCCTCTCCCTGCCGCGCGCACGTGGACCGATCTCTCGCTTCGGTCGGCGCGTTCTTTCCTCGGTGGCGAGCATCGTGGCTGCGGACGTACGGCGGGCCGCCGAAGAGCTCCGGGCACATCACCACCTGGCGCCCATCAGAACCTCGGTCACGGCCTTCACCGGGCAGATGCCTCTTTACCTGGTGCCCAGCACGCCGGCGTACGACCGTGATCGGCGCGATCTGCCGCCATCGGTTCACTACGTGGGTCCATGCCCCTGGGACAAGCCAGGGGATGCTCCGCCCGCGCCATGGCTGACCGAGCTGCCGCGGGATCGCCCGGTCGTCTATGTGACGGAGGGGACGATGCACTCGAAACCGCCGCTCCTCTTGCGTGCCGCCCTGAAGGGTTTGGCGTCCCTGCCCGTGCGGGTGATCGCCACGACGGGCAGGCACCGCGATCCGGAAGACCTGGGGCTCGGTGTTATTCCCGCGAACGCGCGCGTGGAGCGGTGGGTGCCGCACAGTGATCTGCTTTCCCGCACCGACGTGGTCGTAACCACCGGCGGCACGGGCACCGTCCTGGCTACCCTCGCCGCGGGGGTTCCACTCGTGGTTGCACCCACCGCCTGGGACCAGCCCGAGAATGCCTGGCGGGTCACCGAGGCCGGCGCAGGTATCCGCCTGGCGCCGGGTCAGTGCACACCCGATCGGGTTCGTGCCGCGGTCGATCGGTTGCTGAGCGATCGGTCGTTCCAGCGCAACGCACAGCGCTTGGCGACCGACTTTGCCCGCTACGGCGGCGCCGCGCAGGCCGCCGATTTGCTTGCGAACCTCGCCACGCAGCGGGGCGAGGTCTCGCGCCACGAGAGCACAGCGCTCGCACCCGCCGACTCGGACGGGAGGCTCCAGCCACCGGCGGGCGGGACCACCCCGATCCTGCGGACCCAAGGCTCCTCGAGGTAGGTCCCGATGGCGCGATTTCTCGTTACCTGCTGGCCGTTTGTGGGACATCTCTACCCACAGATCAGCGTGGCCCACGCGCTCCGCGACCGCGGTCACGAGGTCTCTTTCTACAGCCACGAATCCGCGCGCCCGGTCGTGGAGGGCGAGGGGTTCGAGCTCTTCCCATTCGTGCACGTCGACGAGCGACGCTACGAACGAATCCACGCCCTCGAAGCCGAGGTACCACCAACGCAACCGGGCCGACGAACCCTTTCGGTGGCGATGCGCGCCTACCGCGATATGTTGGCCGGCTCGATCCCGGAGCAAGTGGCGGACCTACGGCCGATCATCGATGACTGGCGACCAGAGGTCATCATCACCGACCCGGCTCTCTGGGGACCGATTCTGGTGGTCTGGGAGTTGACCGGTACCCCGGTGGCTCTCTTGACTCAGATGATCGGGTCGATGATCCCCGGGCCCGATGCGCCGCCGTGGGGACCGGGCCTGCCGCCGCCGCGGACGTTTGCCACCCGCATGCTGGCGCGCGTGGCGAAGGTGGGTGTCGATGTCGTCGCCCACAACATGCGCCGCCAGGTCGACCGCATCAGGGCGCAGTACGGCCTGCGCCCCATGGGCTGTTCGGTCAACGCGGCCACCGGCCGTCTGCCGCTCTACCTGATTCCCAGCGTCCGGGAGCTCGATTACAATCGCAGCGATCAACCGCCCAATGTGCACTACATCGGTCCCTGCATCTGGACCCGGCCAGGCGGCGCGGCGCCGCCGGACTGGCTGAACGAATTGCCGGTCGACCGACCGTGGATCCACGCGACCGAAGGGACCGCCCATTACCAGGAGCCGTTTCTGCTCCGCTCCACCGTGCAGGGGCTCGCCGACCGACCTTTGGAGATCATCCTGACGACCGGTCAATTCTCCCGCGATCC
>CALZIK010000138.1 GCA_945787635.1 Thermoanaerobaculia bacterium
CCGAACGGCGGGCCCATGGCGGCAAGCCATGCCCCGAGCAGAACACACGCAGCCGGCCCGAGGGCCGGCGTGGCCGGCATCTTCACATTGGAGAAGACGCGAAGGATGGGCTGCTTCCGGCGCTCGGGCCGGGAGACAGGCCGTCAGGCCTCGGTTCCGACGGCGGCCCGTGCCTCGGGAGAGAAAAGAGACAGGACCGGCAGTCCAAGCGAGGCCCTCAGCACCCGGTCCGCGACCCGCTTCGCGGCTTCCCTGCGCCGGTCGGCGGGCATGGTGTCAGCGAGGTGCCGGACCGCCGCCTCGGCTTCCTTCTCGATCGCGGAGCGTGAAATTGGGTTCAGCCCGGAACGCAAACGCTCGAGCAACGCCGCATCGATGCGAGCCAACTCGACTTCGACGCTCTGCGGGTTTCCGGTAAGACCCTTCAATCGTTCGGGCAGACCCTCGAGAGCGACCAGCAGGACGGCCGCCGGTCCATCGGGCTCCTCATCCATCCGCCGCTGCAGCTCCGACCGCGCCGGCAACGCCCCTGCGAGCCGCCCGAGCCGCGCACTGACGTCGATCGGTGCGACCTCTCCGACTTCGCCCTCTTCGCCGCCGAGCTCTACGATCCGGCGCCAAGCGCGCTCCACCGCAGTCCCGAAATACCGCAAGCTCCGGATGCCGGACTTGCTCTCGGCGTCCTTCTGCCGCTCGAAGATGCGCTCCATGACCCGCCGCGCAAGCTCGAGCGGAACGCCCTGCCGCCGCCAGCTCTTGGCTACCTGCCAGTCCGAGGGCGAGAGCAGCAGTGGTGCTCCACGCAAGCGAATGAACTCATCCTCGAGAGCCCTGAAGTAGGCATGATCCTGTTTGGATGACCTTTTGGGTGAGCTTCTAGGGTCGGTCACGTTTCGATGATCTCGGCCGCGCGGATACGCTCGACGCCGCTCTCGCCTTGAAGGAGTAACGAACCGTCCGTGGCGAAGCCGGCAAACGCGCCGACAAACTCACCTCGACCACTGCGGCATCGGATCCAATCGCCCGGCCGGTGCACCGAAAGCGTGCGGAACTCCTCGACGATCGCTGCCATCGGCCGCGCTTCCGAGACCCGTCGGTCCAGCTCCGCCCAGAGGTCGCGAGCCAGGCTGACCAGATCGACTCGCTCGCAACCCTCAAGCCGCAGCGAGGTGGCGCTTGGCGTCGGCAGCTGCGATGCGTCGTGGAAGCAGTTGACTCCGATGCCGACTACTGCCGAGGGTCGCCTGCCCGCGCAACTCGTGGCTTCGACCAGAATCCCGGCGAGCTTGCGTCCGGACGAAATCAGGTCGTTGGGCCACTTGACGCGAACCTCGGTGGGAACAAGAGCTCCTATCACTCTCGTTGCCGCGCAGGGTACGAGCAGCGGTAACGTCGCCACGACGTCCGCGGACTGCTCCGGAAGCACCACGCTCATGTACAAGCCCAGGCCGGCGGTGCTCGACCAGGTACGCCCCCGGCGTCCCCGGCCCTCGGTCTGCTCCCAGGCGACGAAGCAGCAGACCTCCGCGCAACTCGGATCGGGCCGGTGCCAGGCCAGATAGCGGCGCGCCTGCGAATTGGTGGAATCGACCCGCGCGTTCACCACCCACGATTGTGGGTCGCCGCGGGCCAGGTTCAGAAGGCCGCGCTCGAACGCGGCGAAGCCTTGCGGTTCGTTCCGGCCGGCGTGCGACGGCAGCGGAGCCGGCACGCGTTCACTCGACTTCGCTTTCGAGCTCGCTCAGTCGCTCTTTGATCACGATCTCGGCTAGGTCCGGAATCACCTCCCACGCGACCTCGCGGACAGTCTCCTCTGAGAGCAGCTCGACCACGCGTCGAGCGATTCGATCGACCGTGGCGTCTGATGGCTCGACGGACGTCGCGGCGGCGGCGGGCTCGATACCTTCTTCGGCCAGAGGCGCCATGACCGCGGCCGCGCCCGGTGAACCACTCTCCGGCTCCAGCTCCGGCTCCGGCTCTGGTTCTGGTTCCAGTTCGGGTTCTGGTTGCGGTGCCGGCTCCTCGCCGCCGACCGGGTCGACGGCTCGGGAGCTTGCGAGCAGACCCCGGACTCTGGCCAGGAGATCCTGCGAATCGAATGGCTTCTTCAAATGATCATCGGCGCCGGCGGCATCTGCCTTGTCGGCGTCATAAGACTCGAAGGTGCCCACCAGCAGCATGACCGGCACCCCGGGAGTCCGCTGCTTGACCTCCTGGCACACTTCGTATCCATCGGCTCCCGGCATGTGAACGTCGGCGATCACGAGGTCGATCTCGGAAGACAGCTTCTCGAGCGCCTCCGAACCGCTTCCCACCGAGACCAACTCGTAGGGCTCGTCCATCAGGGTCAGTTCGACGACCTTGCGAATCGTCACGCTGTCGTCCGCCAGTAGAATCGTCTTGCTCATCTTTCCTCCACCGACGTGCGACCCGCGGTGCTGAGTTGTTTCGAGGTCTCCATCGAGTCCTCGCTAGACAGGCTCTTGTTCAGGTAGGCAATCACGTCCGCGGTGACCGTGCCGGGAAGAAAGATCTCGTCGATCCCGGCTCCCTTGAGGCGCTCGATGTCTTTTTCGGGGATGATGCCGCCGGCGAACACCAGAATGTCGTCGGCGTCCGCGTCGCGGAGCAGGGTCACGATCTCGGGCAGCAGGACATTGTGAGCTCCAGAGAGTATCGAGAGGCCGACCGCACGGACGTCCTCTTGGACGGCGGCCGCTGCGATCTGCTCAGGCGTCTGTCTCAGCCCGGAGTAGATCACCTCGAAACCCGCATCCCGTAGCGCCCGCGCGATGACCTTTGCGCCGCGGTCATGGCCGTCCAGACCCGGTTTGGCGATCAGGATGCGGTGGGCGGTGGTACGGCTCATCTGCGACCGAATCTTACCAAAGCCTTCCCCACCCCACACGGGGCTTGGGGACGTCGCGCTCGTTGGAGCGCCGGAAGGGTCAGAAAACCGCGGGCTCCTCGTAGGTTCCGAAGACCTCGCGCAGCGCGTCACTGACCTCTCCGACGGTGCAGTACGCCTTGACGCAGTCGAGGATCAGAGGCATCGTGTTGGCCTCGCCCGCGGCGCCCGTCCTGAGAGCGTCCAGTGTGCGCTCCGCGGCTCCGGCGTCTCGAGCCCGCTTCACCACCTCCATGCTCCCGATTTGTTGGTCGGCCAGGTCGTCGGAAATGTAGAGGGTCTCGATGGGCTCTTCCTCCTCCAGCACATGCGCGTTGACGCCGACGATGAGTTTCTCCTTGTCCTCGAAAGCGCGCTGGTACTGAAAAGCGGCATCCATGATCTCGCGTTGCGGAAAGCCCGCTTCGACCGCCTCGACCATGCCGCCGAACTCGTCGATTCTTCGAATGTAGTCGAAGGCGCCGTCGACCATTCGCCGGGTCAGCTCCTCCACGAAATACGATCCTCCCAGGGGGTCTATGGTGTTGGTCACGCCAGACTCGTGAGCAATGATCTGTTGCGTCCGGAGAGCGATCCGCGCGTTCTCCTCGGTCGGCAAGGCCAGGGTCTCGTCGAGTGCATTGGTGTGCAGCGACTGGGTGCCGCCCATCACCGCCGCCAGCGCCTGGATGGTCGTTCGGACAACGTTGTTGTAGGGCTGCTGGGCGGTCAGCGAGCACCCCGCGGTCTGGGTGTGAAAGCGCAGCGTCCACGAGCGTGGATTGCGCGCTCCATATCGATCGCGCATCACCGTCGCCCAGATCCGTCGCGCGGCGCGATACTTCGCGACCTCCTCGAAAAAGTCGTTGTGACTGTTGAAGAAGAAGGAAAGCCGCGGCGCAAAGTCGTCCACGTCGAGGCCGGCGCGGATTCCGTACTCGACGTATTCCATGCCGTCTCGAAGCGTGAAAGCCAGTTCCTGAAGCGCGGTCGAGCCCGCCTCGCGTATGTGATACCCGGAAATCGAGATCGTGTTCCAGCGTGGCACCTGCTCACCGGCGAAAGCGAACTGATCCGTGATCAGGCGCATCGACTCGCGCGGCGGATAGATGTACTCCTTCTGGGCGATGTACTCCTTCAGGATGTCGTTCTGGAGCGTCCCGCTGACGTCTCTGGCGATGTTCACACCCTGCTTCTCAGCCACCGCCAGATACATAGCGAAAAGTATGGGAGCGGTCGAATTGATGGTCATCGAGGTCGAGACCTCATCCAGAGGGATGCCGTCGAAGAGCGTCTCCATATCGGCCAATGTATCCACCGCGACCCCGCACTTCCCGACTTCGCCGCGTGCCAGCTCGTGATCCGAGTCGTAGCCGTAGAGAGTCGGCAGATGAAAGGCGACCGAGAGACCGGTCTGGCCGTGATCGAGCAGGTACTTGAAACGGGCGTTGGTGTCGGCGGCGGAGCCGAAGCCCGCAAACTGCCGCATCGTCCACAATCTGCCCCGGTACCCGGTCGGGTGAATGCCGCGGGTGTACGGAAACTCTCCGGGGACGCCGATCTCCGCGACCGGATCGATGTCGGCGACCTGCTCGGCGGTCACCAGATGGGGCACCTCCATGCTCGACACGGTGGTGAAATCCTGCTTCCAGAACGGGCGCTTCTCCGCCAGGTCGGCCTGCGCCCGTTCCCAACGGATACGTGCCTCGGCCATGGTTTCGAGCGCGGTGCTCTTGTAGGTGGTGGCTTTGGCCGGTGCACCGACCGGCGGGTTCTTGACTGTCATAGGCCTCCCTTTGGCCGGATCCGGGCTTCCGGCTGGCTTGGGCCAGTATAAATCACGGCTGCGAGCAGCGCTCGGGCGCGGTCTTGCGACTCGTGGCGCGGTGGTCAGCGCAGGAGCTTGCGCGAGATCACCAGACGCTGCATCTCGCTCGAGCCTTCGTAGATCGTGGTCACTCGAACGTCGCGATAAAGGCGTGAGATCTCGTAGTCGTCGGAATAGCCGTTACCGCCGTGAATCTGCAGGCTTTCGTAACAGGCCCGATTGGCCGCCTCCGAAGAATACAGCTTGGCCTCCGACGCCAGGCGGCCGCCGTGCCGCGCTCCTTCGGCGAGGGCGGCTCGGTAGGTCAGAGCCCTTGCCGCTTCGAGCTCGGTCGCCATCGTGGCGATCTTGAACTGGATCGCCTGGTGCCGCGCGATCGGCACGCCGAACTGCACCCGCTCTCGCGCGTAGGCGACCGCGAGCTCGAGGGCTCGCCGATGAATGCCCAGGCTCTGAGCCGCGATCCCGAGGCGCGAGTGATCGAGGGTAGCCAGCGCGATCTTGAAGCCCGCCCCAAGCTCCCCGAGGAGATTGGCGGCAGGCACCCGGCAGTCATCGAAGATCAGGGGCGCGGTCTTCGAAGCGTGAAGGCCCATCTTGCTCTCGGGCTCGCCGACGTCCAGACCTGGAGAGTCCCCCGGAACCACGAAGGCGCTGATTCCCTTCTTACCAGCCTCGGCATCGGTCTTGGCCATCACCACGTAGACCCCGGCCACTCCGGCGTTGGTGATCCATGCCTTTTCCCCGTTGAGGACCCACGAGTCCGCGTCTCGGGTCGCGCGAGTCTCGAGCGATCCGGCGTCGGAGCCGGAGCCGGGCTCGGTCAGACCGAAGCCTCCGATCATCCGTCCCGAGGCCAGCGGCACCAGCACGCGTTCCTTGAGCTCCTCCGAACCGAAATGGCTGATCGGCCAGCAGCAGACCGAATTGGTGACGCTCATCGTTCCGGCGGTCGCCGGGCAGACCGCCGCCAACTCCTCCACCGCCAGGACGTAGCTCAGCGCCGAAAACCCTGCGCCGCCGTACTCCTCGGGCACCATCATGCCGAGCAGGCCCATTTCGGCCATCTCCGCCAGAATGTCGGCGGGGAACTCCCGCCGGGCGTAGCGCTCGGCGACGCCCGGCCGGATTCGCTCCTCGGCGAACCGGCGCACCTCGGAGCGCAGCAACTCCTGCTCCTCGGTCAGGGAGAAGTCCACGCCGATGCCCTCCTGGACGAGAACGCTCAAGCTCAGAGGGCCTCAGTCGGCAAGAACGGCGGCCGCGATCACCATTTTCTGGATCTCGCTGGTGCCCTCGTAGATTTCGGTGATCCGCGCGTCCCGAAAGTACCTTTCGACGTTGTATTCACGGGTATAGCCGTAGCCGCCGTGTATCTGGAGCGCCTTGTCTGTGACCCGTTGCGCCACCTGGGAGGCGAACAGCTTGGCCTGCGCCGCCTCGAGCGTGCACTTCTTGTGTGAGTCCTTCTTCCAAGCCGCCTTCCAGGTCAGGAAGCGCGCCGCGTCGATCTCGGTCGACATGTCGGCCAGGTAGAACTGAATCGCCTGGAACTTCGAGATCGGCCGGCCGAACTGCTCGCGCTCCTGCGAATAGGCCAGCGCCTCTTCGAAGGCTCCCTGGGCGATGCCGACGGCCTGAGCGGCAATGCCGATCCTCCCGCCGTCGAGGGTGCGCATCGCGATCTTGAATCCCTCTCCCTCGTCACCGAGGCGTTGGCCCGCGGGGACGCGCATATCCTCGAAAAACAGTTCGGTCGTGCCCGAGCCATTCACCCCGAGCTTGTACTCCTTGCCGCCTCGCCGGTACCCGGCAGTGTCGGCGGGAACGATAAAGGCCGTGATTCCCTTGTGCTTCTTCTCCAGATCCACCGTCGCGAAGACCAGCGCTAGATCGGCATTCGTACCGTTGGTGATGAAGACCTTGCTGCCGTTCAGAACGTAGTCGTCGCCATCTCGTTTGGCCACCGTCCGTAGACTGCCGGCGTCGCTGCCTGCGCCGGGCTCGGTCAGGCCGAAGCAGCCCAGCTTACGTCCCGAAGCCAGCGGCGTCAGAAAGCGTTGTTTCTGCTCCTCCGAACCGAACTCGAGCAGCGGATCGCAGACCAACGAGTTGTTCACCGAAAGGATCACCCCGCTGGTCGCGCAGACCCGGCTGATCTCCTCGATCACCAGGCAATAGGCAACGCTATCCATGCCCGAACCGCCGTACTGCTCCGGAATCGCCACGCCGGCCAGGCCGAGCTCGGCGGCTTGGGCGAAAAACTCCGCGGGAAAGTCGCCGGTTTCGTCCACTTCCTTGGCCCGCGGAGCGACGACCTCGGACGCGAAGCGACGGATCGAATCCTGTAGCAGCTGCTGCTCTTCGCTGAGTTCAATCTTCATGGTTCTCCTTGCTCGACCAAACCGGTCGATGACATCGTAGCAACCGATCCCACAGAAAAGAAGAGACCGGCCACGGAGCGCGAATCCCGCCTCTGGAATCAGCGACAGCCATGCGTTTTTCCTCTAGAATCTGCGGTTGTGGACGACACGCGAGACAGTCAGCCTCTGGCCTACAGCACGATCGAGGTCAACAGCTACCTGCCTTCGGGCTGGAACCTCGAGTCTGCCGAGGGCCGCTACCTCGCAGCGCAACAAAGCTGGCAAATCGAAGTTCAGGACGTAGCCGAGCTGGTCTCGTCTTTGATCGTCACCCAGGCGGAGGCCCGCAAGCTCGGGCGCATTCCGGCGCTGCGCGCCGCCATCGACCGGCTGTATCGGAAGGCTTGAGCCGGCGCAAGGCCTCATCCGGCGCAAGATTTGATCCGAGCGCTACGCCTCCACGCACCCCCCGGGAACCGAGCAAGTGGCCTGTGACACTCGAAGCGGTACTAGATGGCCGAGCCATTCGTCGTCGAGGTCAAGGCGCGCCGACGCAGTCATAGCGGTGCCTATGTCGAAGAGGCGCAACGTAGAGATCGGCGACCCAGGGCCGGCCAGGTAGTAGCGTTTTGGGTGCTACAGGCCACTAGTTCGTGAACCGGCTGCCGGGCGCAGCGAGCGCCTCGCCTGCCGCGCAGCGGGGACAATCGACCGGTTCGAAGGCGTAGGCCTCGATCTCGAGCAGACTCACGAACGGCGCCTCGAAGGCCGCACTACCCGACGAGCGGTCGATGACCGCGCCGTAGGCGGCGACCACCGCCCCGGCAGTGCCGGCCACCTGCCCGGCCTCACGGGCCGATCCTCCTGTGGTGACCACGTCTTCGACCACAACGACTCGCTCGGAGGGCTCGAGCTCGAAGCCCCGGCGCAGGAGCATGACCGAGTCCCGGCGTTCGCAGAATCGAAACGGCACCTCGAGGGCCGCGGCCGTGGCGTATCCGATCACGACCCCACCCAGTGCGGGTGACAACACCGATTCCGGTTCGAACGACCGCAGCCGATCGGCGAGCGCTCTACCGACCGCCTTCGCCAGACTCGGGTCCTCCAGGAGCTTGGCGCACTGAACGTAGCGGCTCGAGTGCAATCCGGACGACAGCTTGAAGTGTCCTTCTTGGAGGGCGCCGGTCCGCTTCAACGCCGCCAGCAGGTCGACGTCAGTCACTTTCCGCACCCGACAGCTCGCGCCGAATCCCGTACTGCTCCATCTTCTTGTAGAGGTTGCTGCGCGGCGTTTCGATCTCCTTGGCGGTGCGAGTCACGTTCCACTCGTGCTGTTCGAGTTGTCGCAACAGAAACATCTTCTCGGATGCCTCCCTGAAGTCCTTGAGCGTCCCAAGCTCGGCCAGCGACCCGCCGAGCTCGGGCGCCGCTCCGCCCAGGAGGCGTACCGCGTCCGGCTTCGAGATCGGATCCGTTCCGCTCAGGATCAGCAACCGTTCGATGGCGTTCTTGAGCTCGCGTACGTTGCCCTTCCAAGGCAGGGAACGTAGATACTCGACGGCCTCCTTCGCAAACGTCTTGGGCGGATAGTTGCTCGCCTGGGAGAACCGCCGCACGAAGTACTCGATCAGCTCCTCCACGTCGCCCAACCTCTCGCGCAGAGGGGGCGTGCGGATCGGCACCACATTCAAACGGTAGAAGAGATCCTCCCGAAATCGATTCTTCAAGATCTCTTCCTCGAGGTCCCTGTTGGTGGCGGCCACCACCCTCACCTCGACCTTGTGAACCTTCTGCGAGCCGACGGGCTCGACGTCGCCGTCCTGCAGCACTCGTAGCACCTTGGCCTGGGTGCGAGCCGACATGTCACCAACCTCGTCGAGGAAGATCGTGCCGCCGTCGGCGGCTACGAACTTGCCGACCTGCTTCTTGGACGCGCCGGTGAAAGACCCCTTTTCGTGCCCGAAGAGCTCGGATTCGATCAACTCTTCCGGAATCGCAGCGCAATTGACCTGAACCAGCACCTTGTCGCTTCGCGAGCTGCCCATGTGAATCGCGCGCGCCACCAGTTCCTTGCCGGTGCCGCTCTCGCCGGTGATCAGCACCGTGGCGGGCGTCGGAGCCGCCTTGTCGACCATGGCGCGGAGCTCCTTCATCGCCGGCGACGAACCGACCATCTCATCCGGCTCCGGGCGGATCGAGCCGCTGTCCCGTTGGAGCCGAGACACGTCAACCGCATTGCGCAGGCTGACCAGCACCCGTTCACGCTGCAACGGCTTCTCGAAGAAGTCGAAAGCGCCGGATTTGGTCGCTTCAACCGCGGTGGAAACGTCTCCGTGCCCCGTGATGATGATCACCGGGATGTCGTAGCCGCGCTCCTGCAGCCTCTTGAGGACGGCCAGCCCATCCAGACCGGGCATCTTGATGTCCAGCAGCATGGCCTCGGGCGCTTGGCGTCGAACCGCCTCGATCGCCTCCTCGCCGTTCTTGGCCTCTTCGACCCGATAGCCCTCGTATTCGAGAATCATCCGCAGGCTCTCCCGGATCGACTCTTCGTCGTCGACCACCAGGATTCGTGCGCGATAGCTGTCCTTTGTCTCCGTCATAAGTGTCGAGTCTATCGCGCAAAGAACGAGGGCCGATCCGCAAGCGGACCGGCCCTCTCAAGGAGGTCTGCGGGTGTTTCTATTGGGATGGAACCGCCGGAAATGCGAACAGAGGCTGCTGCTCCTGGCTGTTCACGAACCGCCGAAGGTAGATGCGCAGCCGTGACCCCGGCCGTGCAGCGCGAATCTTGCTCTCGAAGTCTTCGACGCTGCTAACTCTCTCGCCATTGACTTCCGTGATCACGGTGATGATGCTCTGCGTCTGGACTACGCCTTCGTCGTAGAGCGGGCTCCTCGGCGAGACCGAAGTGATCCACACGCCTTCGAGATCGCTGGGCAAACCGTGCGATTCGCGCAAGCCCGGGGTCAGATCCTGGTAGCGGACGCCGAGCCACTCGATCCCGCTCTCGCTGCTCTCCTCGGGCTCCGGCGTCTCGCCACCCTCGGAGGGGCGCTCCTTCAGCTCGACCGTTTTGGTCAGCTTCTTGCCGTTACGCAGCACCTCGAGATCCACTTTCTCCTCCGGCGCCTTGGACGAGACGTAGTCGATCAGCTCGCGGGTGTTGGCCACCGATCTTCCGTCCACGCTCAGGACGATGTCGCCGGGATTGATGCCGGCCTTGTCCGCCGGTTCCCCTGCCATCACCTGGGTGACCAGCGCGCCGTCGGTCGAAGACAAACCGAAGGCATCGGCGGCGTCGCGATCCAGATCGTTGACGCCGACACCGAGGTAACCGCGGCGCACCCTACCTTCCTCGCGCAGAGCCGGAAGCACCTGTTTGAGCGTATTGACCGGCACGGCGAAACCGATGTTCTCCGCGCCGTAGTTGATCGCCGTGTTGATTCCGATGACCTGCCCCCTGAGGTTGACCAGAGGGCCGCCCGAGTTACCAAAGTTGATCGCCGCGTCGGTCTGAATGAAGTTCTCGAAGGACTGGGTTTCGCGGCTGATGTTGATGCGCCGGCCCTTGGCGCTGACCACGCCCACCGTGACGGTGTCGACCAGGCCGCCGGGCGAGCCGATCGCCATCACCCATTCGCCGACCCGGAGCTGCTCGCTGTCACCGAAGCGCAAGTAGTCCAGCTCCGCACCGGAGTCGACCTTCAGGAGGGCCAGGTCCGTGGCGGGATCGCGGCCCTTGACCACAGCGTCGAAGGTCACATCGCCCAGGTGCACCTTGAGCTCGTCGGCTCCATCGATGACGTGGTTGTTGGTGACGATCAGGCCGTCCGGGCTGATCACGAAGCCGGATCCGCCGGAATCCTGGCGGAACTCCTGCCCCTGCCCCTGCCCTTCTCCTTCGGGATTCGGGTTGCGCCGCCTCGGCGGACCGAAGAAGAACTCGAAGGGGTCGGTACCGCGCTGGCGCTGGGAGGCCCTCTCGAAGGAGTGGGCCTCGATGGAAACCACCGCGGTTGAGACGCGTTCGGCCAGGTCGGCGAAGTCGGGGAAGCCGTTGGTCACCGCGACCATGGGCTCCTCCTCGGCAGCCGCCAACGGCGTGGGCGAACTCGAGCTCTCAGGGGTCAGATCCAGGCCTCCGGCCAGGACCATTCCGAAAACCACGGCTCCGAAAACCAGGAGCACGGTCAGGACGCTGCGTCGAGCGCGATGGTTCATGCTTTGCTCACCCTTCTTAGTTGTCGAGTCTCGATTCACTCCCGGTCACGGAGCGAGGATAGTAGCAAGGCGCCTGCCAGTCCGGACAGACCCCCTAGCTGGGTCTTTGGGGCCAAGCGGCGCCAAAATGGCAGCGAGGCTCGTCAGAAGCCTCCGGCTCGCCCTCTCCCGTCGAAGCTGCGATCCAGGTTGAAAAACCGTGGCCGACTTCCATATACTGCGTCTTGGTCAGGTTGTCCGGTGCTGGGGAAGTGGGCCGCGAGCCCGCTTTTTTTTGTCTCGGCTCGGCCGGACCACAAGGGTGAGTAGCGCCGTGCAGCTCGATGAAGAAGTCCGAAACGAACTCAAAGCAATCGCCGTCCGATGCGGCTGCGAGCTCCTCCACGCCAGCTATACCGGTGGGGTTCTCAAGTTGATCCTGGACAGCGAAAACGGAGTGACGATCGATGAGTGTTCCAGGGTCTCCCGAGAGGCCTCGGCGTATCTGGACGTAGTGGACTTCGGCACCGGCAACTACACGTTGGAGGTAACCTCTCCGGGTCTCGACCGGGAGTTCTACTCGGCGGGAGACTACGACCGGTTCCTCGGCTCCCAGGTCCGGATTTCGTGGATGGATGAAAACAAGAAGAGAACGGACGTCGCGCGCCTGCTCCGCTACGAGCCGGCGGCGGCAGCCGGTCCGGTAATAGAGATCGAGCTGGCAGGTGACGTCCGCGAGGTCGAGCTGAGCAGCGTGCTCAAAACCCGGCTCGAACCCGAACCCTAGGAAGGCAGATCATGGCGCAAGCGAAAGCACAAGAAGTCAATCTCGGCGAGATATTGGATCAGGTCTCAAGAGAAAAGGAGATCGACGTTGATCGGTGGATCGCGGCGCTCGAGGACGCGATGGCGTCTGCTGCAAAAAAACAACACCGCATCAAGGCGCCGGTACGGTCACACCTCGACAAGACCACCGGCAAGTTCGAAGCCTTCATCGTCAAGCTGGTCGTGGAGGAGGTCGAAGACCCTCTGGCCGAATGGACCGTAGAGGAGGCGCGCGAGGAAAAACCCGACGCCCAGGTCGGAGACGAGATCCACATCCCGATCTCGACCGAAGGGCTTGGCCGCATCGCCGCGCAGTCCGCCAAGCAGGTTCTCTATCAGCGTGTTCGCGAGGCCGAGCGCGAGAAGATATACAACGAGTTCATCGACCGGGTCGGTGAGGTCGTCAACGGTACGGTCAAGCGGTTCGAGCGTGGCGACATCATCGTCGACCTCGGCCGGACCGAGGCCGTGGTGCCCCGCGGCGAGCAAGCTCGCCACGAGCGTTACAGTCAGGGCGAGCGAATTCGCGCGGTCATCGTGGAAGTCCACCAGCAGCCGAAGGGCCCTCAGGTGGTCCTTTCCCGAACCGATCCGCGGCTGCTGGTCAAGCTCTTCGAGATGGAGGTGCCGGAGATCTACGACGGCACCGTCAAAATCAAGTCCGCGGTCCGTGCGCCCGGCGAGCGGGCCAAGGTCGCGGTGTTCAGCCGCGCCCGCGACGTCGACCCGGTCGGCGCCTGCGTGGGCATGAAGGGCTCGCGCGTCCAGGCCATCATTCGCGAGCTTCGCGGAGAGAAGATCGACATCATCGAGTACAGCGAGGACCTCGTCACCTTCGCCCAGAGCGCACTGGCTCCGGCCCGCATCACTCGCGTCTCGGTGACCCACCCCGGTGAATCACCGCATCTCGACGTCATCGTCGAGGACGAGCAACTCTCTCTGGCGATCGGCAAGCGTGGGCAGAACGTTCGGCTCGCAGCCGAGCTCCTCAACGCGAAGATCGACATCAAGAGCGAAACCGACGTCAAAGGCGAGGTTGCCGACGCCCTGGCGAAGATGCTCGAGACCGCTATGGCGGAAGAGGAGGAAACGGCCTCCCCGCGGGTCTTCGATCTCAACTCCGCTCCCGGAGTCGGAGCGGCCACGGCCGAGAAGCTCGAAGCCGCCGGCTACGGAAACCTCCAACGTCTGCAGTCGACCGAGCCTGACGAGTTGGCGGCCGTTGAAGGCGTCGGCCCCAAGACCGCAACCGCAATTCTCGACTGGGCCGGCACCTTTGCTCCGGAGGCGGCGGACGCCGAGGTGACCGTAGAGACGGCTCCAGCGACGCCGGCCGATTCCGGCGGCGCCGGGGTCGGCGGAGGAGACTTCATGGCCGCCCTCAGTCGCGCCCTCCAAGAAGCGGAAGATCAGGCAGACGACGGCCCCGAAGCTGGTGCCGAAGAAGGCCAAGCAGACCAGCCGACCGATGAAGACGGTAAGGCAGCCGGCGAAGATCCCCCGAACGAGGGCCGCGGCGAGGAAGAGTAGGGATCCGGCGCAGCGCCTTAGGAGTATCCAGTATGGGAAAGATATCGGTCAAAGAACTAGCCAAGAAGATGGGGATTGAGAACCAGGATCTGGTTTTCAAGCTCAAATCCATCGGCGTTCAACTCGACGATGAGAATCCGTCGGTCGATTCCGAGATCATTGCAGCAGTATTGCAGGGCAAGGCGATGCGCCAGCCTCGCGAGGTAATTCTCCGCGACGCCGAAGCCAAGGCCGCGGTACCGGCACCCCGCAAACGGCCTCCTCAGCGCCGCATGCCGACCGGGCTCAAGCCCCGAGGCCGCCGCATGATTCAGCGGGTCGAGCCCAGGGTCCGAACGATCCCGACCACCCAGAAACCACAACCGGCACAACCCGCACCCGCTGAGGCCGACGCGGCGACTCCGGCGCCGAGCGCCTCCGCGGGGGCCGCGGCTCCGGAAGTCCAGGAGACTCCGAGCACTCCCGCGCAGCAAGCTCCTCCTCCTTCGCCAACAGCCGGCGTCGAGACCGACACGTCCGCGCGCCGCCAGCGCCGCAGCAAGCGACGCCAAAAGGTCGGAGGCGAAAAGACCATCGCCTTCAAGCACGGCGCTCCCGAGGGACCGATCACGATCTCGGAGGCCATGACCGTACGTGAGTTCGCCGAGAAGCTAGGCGTCAAGTCCAAAGATCTGATCAGGTACTTCCTCGACCGCGGCATGATGGCCACAATCAACCACGTGGTCGAGCCCGACCTGGCCGTCGACGTCGCCGAGCAACTCGGTGTCGAGGCCATGGCGGTCACCTTCGAGGAGGAGATCCAGCTTCAGCAAGAGTCGGCAGGCGGAACCGAGCCGCGCGCACCCGTGGTGACCATCATGGGCCACGTGGACCACGGCAAGACTACCCTGCTCGACGGCATTCGATCCTCGCGGGTCACCGAAAGTGAATTCGGAGGCATCACCCAGCACATTGGCGCCTACGCGGTTCAAGTGGACGGGCGCAAAGTGGTCTTTCTCGACACCCCGGGTCACGAGGCCTTCACCTTAATGCGGGCACGCGGCGCTCGGGCGACCGATATCGTTGTGCTGGTAGTCGCCGCCGACGACAGCGTCATGCCACAGACCATCGAGGCCATTGACCACGCCAAGGCCGCCAAGGTCCCCATCATCGTGGCAATCAACAAGATCGACAAGGCCAATGCCAATGTCGAACGGGTCAAGAAAGAGCTCGCCGACCACGAAGTCGCGGTCGAAGAATGGGGCGGCGACACCATCGCGGTTCCGATGTCGGCGATCAAGAAAGAGGGCATCAGCGAGCTTCTCGAGATGCTCCTTCTGACCGCCGATATTCTCGAGCTCAAGGCCGACCCCGCCCTACCCGCCCAGGGCGTGGTCCTCGAAGCCAAGAAGGAGGCGGGGCGCGGAATCATCGCCACTGTGCTGGTTCAGGACGGAGTCTTGCGCCGGGGCGACGTCTTCGTCGCCGGAGCTACCTTCGGCAAGGTCCGCTCCATGATCAGCGACACCGGCAAGAAGATGAACGCCGCGGAGCCGGCGACGCCGGTCGAAGTAACCGGATTCGACGGCGTGCCCGAGGCCGGAGATCCCTTCCAAGTGGTCGAGGACGAGAGCAAGGCACGCTCGGTCGCCGAGTTTCGCCAGGAGGAGATCCGCCGCAAGGAGCTCGCGCCGGTCTCGGGCAAGGCTTCGCTCGAGCAGCTTTTCGACCGGATCCAGCAAGGCGAGGCCAAGGAGCTCGCGGTGGTCCTCAAGGCCGACGTCCAGGGCTCGGTCGAGGTCATCTCGGATACCCTGCTGCGGCAATCCACCCAGCAGGTAAGGATCCAGATCATCCGAGCCGGCGTCGGCGCGATCTCGAACAACGACATTCTGCTCGCCGCGGCCTCCAATGCCATTGTCGTGGGCTTCAACGTGCGTCCCGAGCCCTCCGCCGCGGACCTCGCCTCCAAGGAGCAGGTCGACATCAGACTGCACACGGTCATCTACGAGCTGGCCGACGAAATCAGGAAGGCCATGACCGGACTTCTCGAGCCGACCTTCAAGGAAGTCACCCGAGGACGCGCCGAGGTTCGAGAGATCTTCTCCATTCCCAAGCAGGGAGTCGTCGCTGGTTGCCATGTCGTGGAGGGCTCCATTCCCCGCAACGCCAAGGTCCGCCTCCTGCGCGATAACGTGGTCGTCCACGAGGGCGCTCTCGGGTCGCTCAGGCGCTTCAAAGAGGATGTCTCGGAGGTACGTACCGGCTTCGATTGCGGTATTCGGCTCGAGAGATACCAGGACCTCAAGCCCGGCGACCTCATCGAGGCCTACGTTCGGGAAGAAGTCGCGGCTACGCTCTAGCGGCTACCGTTCCGGCTCGTTTCGGGCCTTGCCAAGCCTCAAAGGCCCATCGCGTCCGCCAAGGAGTTTCAGATGATCATCGGCGTCGCCGTCGCAGACCTGCACATCCCCCAGGCGCGAAGCCTCAAAGACAAGCGCCGCGTGGTCAAGAGCTTGCTCGATCGGGTCGTGAACCGCTACCGAGTCTCCGCCGCAGAGGTCAAGCACCAGAACCTGCGCCAGCGCGCCCAGATCGGCTTCGCATTGGTCAACTCCGACCGTAACCACGCTACGTCGACGCTCGACGAGATCCGCCGGATCGTCGAGGCCCGCGACGAGGCCTTCCTCACCGAGTGGCACGCCGAACTGATCGAGGATTTCGAATGAGCCAGCGCACCGAGCGCGTCAGCGACCTGATCCGGCGCGAGCTGGCCGAGGTCATCGTCCACCGGCTCCAGGATCCACGGGTCAAGCTTGCCACTGTCTCGGAGGTTCGGGTTACCCCCGACCTGCGCCGCGCGATCGTCCTGATGTCGGTGCTCGGCGACGACCAACAGCGCAGCCAGGCTCTCGAAGGCCTCCTACACGCCCGTGGGTTTCTGAGAAGCGCCCTTGCCCGCCGCCTGCGCTCGATGAAGGTCGTCCCCGAGCTGGTGTTCGAGCTGGACCGGGGCGCCGAGCACAGTCGCAATATCGAAGACCTACTGGAGTCCTTTCATGACGAGAATTAGCCCGCCGGAACCGTTGCTCAAAAAGTTGAGCGAAGCCGAGCGCTTCGTGATCACCAGTCATCTGAATCCGGATGGCGACGCCGTGGGCTCGTCGCTCGCGCTTGCCCGGCTGCTTCGGCGACTGGGCAAAGTCTCGCAAGTCTGGCTGCACGACCCGGTACCATCCATCTACCGAAAGCTCGCCGGGAGCGACCGGGTGCACGTCGGCAGCGAGCCGCCCCCTGGCTTTCCGGGCAGCTTCAACGCCGCCATTGCCCTCGAATGCCCCTCGCTGTCGCGGTCCGGGCTCGAGGAATCTCTCTCGGAGCTCGAAGTTCTCAACATCGACCATCACCTCGGCAATGAAAGCTACGGTGTCGCCAACTGGGTGGACACTTCCGCGCCCGCTTTGGGCGAAATGATCCAGACTCTCGCCGAGAAGCTCAAACTGCCGCTCGATCCGGGCACCGCAGCCTGCCTGATGGTGGCGCTGGTCAGCGACACCGGCGGATTCCGATTCTCGAATGCCTCCGACCGGGCCTTCGAAGCCGCTGCCGAGCTGGTCCGAAAGGGCGCTGAGCCCCAGAAGATCTCGCAATGGCTCTACGAGACCCGCAGCGCCGCCTCCCTGCGACTGCTGCAAGAGATGCTGGCTTCGCTCGAGCTGCACGAAAACGGTCGGATCGCGACCGCGCTTCTCACCCGCGCCATGTTCGAGCGTTCCGGCGCGACCGCCGAAGACACCGAGGGGCTAGTCGAGTTTCCTCGCTCGATCGCGACCGTGGAGGCGGTGGGCCTCATCCGAGAGACCGGCGAGCAGCAGACCAAGGTCTCGTTGCGCAGTCGCGACCGAGTCAACGTCGAAGAGATCGCTCGCCGCAGCGGCGGCGGCGGACATCGCAACGCCGCCGGATACCGGCTCGACGCGAACCCGGAACAAGCGCGCGCCGCGGTGGCGGCGGAGCTTGCCGGGGCACTGGAGAAGCATGACGCACAGCGGCCTTCTGCTGATTGACAAAGAGCCCGGCTGCACGTCGCACGATGTCGTTCAGAAAGCTCGCCGCGCGCTGAAGCAGCGCAAGATCGGCCACTGCGGGACTCTCGACCCTGACGCCACGGGCCTCCTGGTGTTGACGCTGGGGAAGGCGACTCGCTTGACCCGCTTTCTGATCAACGCCCCTAAGACCTATTCGGGGACCATCCGTTTCGGAGTCAGCACCGACACCTATGACGCCTCCGGAACCGTCATAGAGGAATCACCGATCGACGACCTGTCGGCTGAAGCGGTACGCACCGCTCTCTCCGCGGTCATCGGAACCTACGACCAGGCAGCACCGCCCTACAGCGCCAAGAAGGTCGGCGGCGTGAAGTACTACGAGATGGCTCGCCGCGGCGAGGAAGTACCGACCGCCCTCAAGAGCATCACGGTCTCCGATTTTCGAGCCGAGGGCGAGTTGGAGGGAGGCCGGATCAACTTCGTGCTGAGCTGCTCGACCGGCACCTACGTGCGCAGCATAGCCCATGACCTGGGCCGGAGTCTGGGCTGCGGGGCCCACCTGGAGACCCTGCGCCGGCTCAAAGTGGGACCGCTCTCGGCCGACGACGCCAGACCCATGGCCGAGATAGAGGCGGCGGCCGGGCAGTCCGCCACGCCGGACCTGGGCACCGCCTGGATCCCGTTTGACGCGATCCCCCTCCCCTTTCTCGAGGTCGGCACCGACGCCCAGCAGGAACGCCGGATCTCGAACGGCCAGACCGTGCTTGTCCGAGGCGCGCGCTGCGAGGAAGGAGACTGGATCAAGCTGGTCAACCAGCGCCAACAACTGATCGCCGTGGGATCGGTGATCGAAACCATCGGCGACGAAGGCGTCGGCGTCGTGCGCCCACGGATCGTCTTTCGATAGAAGAAGTTAAGACTATTACGGGGCCGTCCGCTGTGCTACCATGCGCCCCGAAAGAAAAGTGTAGGAAATAGTAGTAGGAGGAAGAATTGTCTCAAGCCAAGGAAGTCAAAGCGAGCGTAATCAGTGAGTATCGCACCCATGAAAGCGATACCGGCTCGCCCGAAGTGCAGGTTGCGCTTCTCACCCACCGAATCACCGAGCTCACCGAGCACTTCAAGGCCCACGCCAAGGACCACCACAGCCGGCGCGGCCTTCTCAAGCTGGTGAGCCAGCGGCGCCGTCTACTGGACTACGTCAAGAAACAGAACCTCGAACGCTACCGCGCGCTCATCGAGCGACTCGGTATCCGCAAGTAGGCTCGGCTGATCTCTCACCGGACCTTCCGGTCCAAGCAGTAAACCAGACTACGTCCCCGGCAGGCGCCGATCCGGCCTCCAGAGGTTGGATTGCCATGCCGCCAGAAGCCCGTGGACTCTCATCAGAAACAAAGCGAAAAGAGAAAAATGAAAATCACAAAAGAAATCCAAGTCGGAGACGGCTCCATCACCTTTCAAACCGGCCGGATCGCCAAGCAGGCGGGCGGCTCTTGCATCGTTCGAATGGGCGACACCGTCGTTCTGGCCACGGCCTGCCGGGCCAAGAGCGCGATGCCCCGCTCCTTCCTGCCCCTGACGGTCGACTATCGCGAGTACACCTACGCCGGCGGCCGCATCCCCGGCGGCTTCTTCAAGCGCGAGGGCCGTCCTTCCGAAAAGGAGATCATCACCTGCCGTCTGATCGATCGACCTCTTCGGCCCCTGTTTCCCGAGGGCTACCGCGACGAGACCCAGATCGTCTGCTCGGTGCTTTCCGCTGACGGCGAGCACGATCCAGACATCCTTGCGATCAACGGCGCTTCCTACGCTCTGATGCTCTCGAAGATTCCCTTCGTGCACGCCATCGGAGCCGTGCGCGTGGGCTTGATCGACGGCGAGATCGTCTTCAATCCCGAAAACAGTCAGCGCGACGTTTCCGACCTCGACCTGATCGTCGTCGGTACCGACCAGGCGATCGCCATGGTGGAGGCGGCCGCCAATCAGCTTCCCGAAGATCTCGTGCTGGAATGCATCTTCCGCGCGCACGAAGAGATCAAGAGGATCATCGCCATCCAGCGCGAGATGGTTGCCGAAGCTGGAGTCCAGAAGGACGAGTGGGTGCCCAAGCCCAAGTATTCCCAGGAGACTTACGACGAGGTCAAGCGCGACCTCGGCCATGCGCTCGCGGAGGCGCTCCACACCAAGGGCAAGTTCGAGCGCAAAGGCGCCGTCGCCGCCGTGGTCACCCCGTACCTCGAGCAGCTGGCGGAAGACGACGACGAGAAGCGGATCGAGATCAAGAAGGTCGTCTCCACGCTCGAAGAGGAGATTCTGCGCGACTCGATCTTGCGCACCGCCCACCGCTTCGACGGCCGCGCTCTCGACGAGATCCGGGACATCGAGATCGATACCGGGCTCCTGCCGCGCACCCATGGGTCGGCTCTGTTTACCCGAGGCGAGACCCAGGCGCTGGTTTCGGCGACCCTCGGCACCCGCCGAGACGCTCAGATCATCGAGGAGTACGAAGGCGAGACCCTGCAGAAGTTCATGCTGCACTACAACTTCCCGCCCTTCTCGGTCGGTGAGGTCAAGTTTCTGCGGGGGCCCAGCCGCCGTGAGATCGGCCATGGCGTCCTGGCCCGCAGGGCGCTGCTGCCGGTGCTGCCGCACGAGGACGATTTCCCCTACACCGTTCGGGTGGTCTCCGACATCATGGAGTCGAACGGCTCCTCTTCGATGGCCACCGTCTGCGGCGGCTCGCTCGCTCTGTTCGACGCGGGAGTGCCGCTGATCGCGCCGGTCGCCGGCGTCGCCATGGGCCTGGTCAAGGCAGGCGACACCTTCGCGGTCCTGTCCGATATCGCGGGTCAGGAAGACCACTACGGCGACATGGACTTCAAGGTCGCCGGGACCGGCGACGGCATCACCGCGCTGCAGATGGACATCAAGATCACCGGCGTGACCCGCGAGGTCATGAAGCAAGCGCTCGAGCAGGCCCGCGCCGGCAGGCTCCACATCCTCGGGCTGATGGCTCAGGCGGCGCCGAAACCGCGCGAAGAGCTCTCCCAGTACGCCCCGCGGTTGCACACCATGCAAATCGACAAAAACAAGATCCGCGACATCATCGGCCCGGGCGGCAAGACCATCCGCTCGATCATCGAAGAGACCGGCTGCGAGATCGAGGTCGAGAACGACGGCACTGTCATCATCGCCTCCCCCGACGGAATCGCCGCGGGCAAGGCTCGCGAGATGATCGAGCGTCTCACCGAGAGTCCGGAGATCGGCAAAAACTACTCAGGCATCGTGCGCCGGGTGGAGGCCTATGGTGCTTTCGTCGAGATTCTGCCGGGCACTGACGGCCTTCTCCATATCAGCGAGATGGCTCCGAACCGGGTCAACGAAGTCTCTGATATTGTCAGCGAAGGGGATGAGGTCACGGTCAAAGTAGTCAATATTGACGACCAGAACAGAGTCAGACTTTCCCGCAAGGCGGTCATCATGGAGTCTCCCGACTTCGATCCGTCCCAGTACCCCGACATGGAGAGCGGTTCATCCGATCGTCCCCGGGGTCGCGGAGGGCGCGACGACCGGCCGCGCGGACGACGTGACGATCGTGGAGGGCGCGACTCTCGCGACAGCCGAGGACGGGGCGGCAGCCACCGTCCGCGCAACTAGGGCGATAGACACGTGTCTCCGGAGTTCGCAAGCTTGAGCGACGCGGGCTTCGGAGACACCACCTCGATCGAGGAGCGCGCGCCGGCCCCGCCCCAGCCGAGGCCGCCTGACCACATCCTGGTCGTCGATGACGACGACGGTATCCGGCAGCTTCTGGTCAGCCAGATCAAGGCCGTCGGCCACCCCTGCAGGAGCGCGGTCAACGGCGAGGAGGCGCTTGACCTCGTCGTAGTCGAACCGCGGCCGGCTCTGGTGGTCTCCGACGTCCAAATGCCCGGCCTTTCCGGCATCGAGTTGCTACAGCGGCTGAAGCGGCTCGACCCCAACCTGCAGGTGGTCATGGTCTCCGGACACCACGACATGGCAGTGGTCCGCCAGGCCCTGCGCGACGGCGCCTACGACTATCTGATCAAACCCTTCGAGCTCGAAGAGCTGGCCAACACCGTGTCGCGGGCACTCGAGCACTATCACCTGTTGAAGCAGAACGAAGCCTACCGGCTGAACCTCGAGAAGATGGTCGAGGCGCAAACCCGGGAGATTCTCGAAACCCGCGATCTGTCGCTCATCACCTTGGCCAAGCTCGCCGAGTCACGCGACAACGACACCGGGTTGCACCTCGACCGGATGGCCGAGTACAGCCGCCGGCTGGCCTACGAGGTCGCGCGCCGGGGAAGCTACGGGGACCTCCTCGACGACCAGTTCATTCATCAGCTCTACCGCTCGAGCCCCCTCCACGACATCGGAAAAGTCGGCATCCCGGACGCCATCCTGCTCAAGCCCGCCGCTCTCACCGACGTCGAGTTCAACGTGATGCAGCGCCACACGACTATCGGCGGCGACACCCTTCGCTCGGTGATCGACATTCACAAAGGCCACACCTTTCTCATGATGGCGATGGAGATCTGCTACTCGCACCACGAGCGCTGGGACGGCAACGGCTACCCCAGCGGCCTCGTGGGATCCCAGATCCCGATCGCAGCGCGAATCGTGACCCTCGCGGACGCCTACGACGCGATTACCAGCAAGCGACCCTACAAACAGGCCTACGATCACGAAGAGGCGATCCGCAGAATCACTCGCGATCGGGGGCTGCACTTCGACCCCGTGCTGGTCGATGCGTTTCTGGAATGCCACGTGGACTTCGAGAGCATCAAGGACCGGATCAACACGAGCCTCGAGGCGACCGAGCTGACGGAATACTCGTCCGAGACCTCGGATGACTGACCACGGGGTCCTTCGCGCCGAGCTAGTTGCCTACCTCGATCGACTCCTCGACTCGCCGAGCTTTGAGGACTACGGTCCGAACGGCCTTCAGGTCGAGGGAGCGAACCGAATTCGTTCGGTTGTCACCGGAGTCTCCTCCTGCCTCGCGCTCTTCGAGAGGGCGGCCGAGACCCGAGCCGACGCGGTGCTGGTCCATCACGGGCTCTTCTGGAAAGGACTACCGCTCGAGATCACCGGTACCCGGTACCGGCGTATCGAATGCCTGATCCGAAACCGGATCAACCTGATCGCCTACCACCTCCCGCTCGACGCCCACGCCGAGCTCGGCAACAACGCCCTCGGCGCTCGCGCGCTCGGCTGCTTGGACCTCGAGCCCTTCGCGGACTGGGACGGGCGGAAGATCGGTTTCAAGGGGCGCCTGTCCGAAGCGATCGATCCGGCCGAGCTCTCGGCCCGCTGCCGCGAGGCCTTCGGAGGCGAGCCTCTCATCGTCGGCGCGGGCCGCGAGGCGATCGAGACCCTCGGCATCGTCTCGGGCGGCGGGTCCAAGGCCCTCTGGGACGCGATCGACGAAGACCTGCACGTCTTCGTAACCGGCGAGCCCACCGAGTGGGTCACCAACGTCGCCAAAGAGGCCGGCGTCCACTTCGTCGCCGCTGGGCACTACCGCACCGAAGTGCTCGGCATCCGAGCTCTTGGCGACCACCTTGCGGAACAGTTCGGCCTCGACGTCGAGTTCGTGGACGTCCCGAATCCGGTCTGAGCCCCTGTAGCGGTCCACCTCAGCGCCGACCGTTGTTCTTGCCGTCTGGCTAGCCGTCGGTAGGCAAGAAAAGCTCCCGGAAGTTCTCGCCAGTGATCCCGCAGAGCTCCTCGTAGCCCAGTCCCAGCTCGTCAGCGAGCCGCTTGGCCACATCGACCACCCAAGCCGGCCGGTTCTTCTTGCCTCGATGAGGCACCGGCGCGAGGTACGGCGTATCGGTCTCGACCAGAAGCCGGCCGGGAGGCGTCGCCGACAGGACCTCACGGACGTTGTCCGCCTTGGGAAAGGTCACCATCCCCGAGATCCCGAGGTAGAAGCCTCGCTCCAGGGCCGCCTGCGCCAGCTTTGGCCCGCCGGCGTACGAATGAAGCACACCCGAGAGCCCGTCGAAGGCCGGGTCCTTCACCGCCGCCCGCATCTCAACGTTGCTCTCCCGGTTATGGACGATGACCGGCAGGCCCGCGTCCCGAGCAACCTCCCACTGCGCCCGCATGACCCGGCTCTGGACCTCTCGGGGCGAAAGGTCGTAGTGGAAATCGAGGCCGCACTCCCCCACCGCAACGACCTGCGGCTCGCGGACCAGCTCGGCCAAGCGCCGCTCGTCGCCCTCGTTCCAGCTCTTGGCCTCGTGCGGGTGGACACCGAGCGCACACCAGACATCGGCCTCACGCGCGGCCAGGGCGAGAAGCCGGTCGCAATCCTCGAGCCGCACGGCCGGCACCAGGAAGCCGGTAACCCCAGCTTCGCGAGCTTCGTCGAGCACGCGGGCTTCCTCGCCGGGCTCGAAGTACTGCAGGTGGCAGTGCGAGTCGATCGGCCCGGTCGGGCTCTTCGCGCTCACCCCTACTTCACCGGCGTGCCCGACGGCACGTCGGCGCTCGGATGGAGCAGCACCGGTCTCCCGTCGAGCGACGCCGCCAGCACCATGCCCTGGGACTCCACCCCCATGAGCTTGGCCGGCTGGAGGTTGGCGACGATCACCACCTGTTTGCCGACCAGATCATCCGGCTCGTAGGCCTCGGCGATCCCGGCGACCACGGTGCGCTTTTCCTCGCCCATCTCGACGCCTAGCTTGAGCAGCTTTTTGGATTTGGGAATGCGCTCGGCCTCGATCACCGTCGCCACCCTGAGCTCCGTCTTGAAAAACTCCTCGATACTGATCATGTTGCTTTCTTCCTCGGTCGTGGCGTCCCCCGCCGCCGGAGGGACTTCGAGCTTGCCGGCCAGAAACGCGGCCTTGTCGATGCGGGGAAACAGGGTCTCTTTGGCGGGGAGCTCGGCCGACAGCGGCAGCCGTCCCCAACTGAGCGTGCTCGCATCGGCCTGCTCCGGATCTGCACCCACCGCCCGCAGCACCCGTGCCGCGAGCTTCGGCATGAACGGCAGCAGGCCGGTCGCGACAAGGCGCACGCCTTCGAGCCCGTTCCAAAGCACCCGTGAAACGCGGTCGTCGACCTCGCCGGCCTTCAAGGCTTTCCAGGGCTCTCGCGCGACCAGATACTGGTTCACCTCGGCGAGGATCTTCCACAGGCTGCGCAGCGCGTCGTGAAACGCGTAACCTTCCATGGCGGCCAGGTACTCCGGAATCGCCTCCTCCGCCGTGTCCTTCACCGCGTTGTTCGAGCACGACTCCGGAGGGGTCTTGCCGCCGAAGGCCTTGTCGGAGAGCTTGACCAGGCGGCTCACGGTATTGCCCAGGTCGTTGGCGAGGTCGCTGTTGAATCGATCCACGAAGGCCTCGTCCGAGAACGACGCATCCTGCCCGAAGGCCATTTCGCGGAGCAGAAAGTAGCGCACCGGATCGACTCCGAAATGGGCAAAGAGCTCGTCGAGCTGGACGATATTGCCGACCGACTTCGAGACTTTCTTGGCGTCTCGCAGCCACCAGCCGTGCGCGTAGACCGTCGTCGGCAGCGGCAGCCCCGCCGACATCAGAAAAGCCGGCCAGTAGACCGCGTGGAAGCGCAAGATGTCCTTGCCCACGAGATGAACCCGCCGGCCGCCCTCGCTCGCCCAGAATCGCTCGTAGAGCGCCGCGTCCCGATCGTCACCACCGAATCCCAAAACACTAAGATAGTTCGTGAGCGCCTCGAGCCACACGTATACCGTCTGGTCGTGGTGACCCGGAAACGAAACGCCCCACGGCAGACCCGCCCGGCTCACCGAAATGTCTCGCAGGCCGGACTCGACGAAGCTCGTCACCTCGTTGCGACGGCTTTCGGGCTGCACCGTGCCGGGCTGGGCATACCACGCGAGAAGACGATCTTGATACTTGGAGAGCCGAAAGAAGATGTTCTCTTCGGACTGCCACTCGGTCGCGCTCTCGTGCACCGGGCAGGTTTTCTCGGGGCCGATCTCTTTCTCGGTGTAGAAGGTCTCACAGGAAGCGCAGTACCAGCCTTCGTGCTTGGCGACGTAGAGATCGCCCTGGGCCTCGATCCGCCGCACGATCTCGGCGACCGCCCGGTGGTGTCGGGGCTCGGTGGTGCGGATGAAGTCGTCGTGAGAGATTCCGACCTGCTTCCACAGGTCGTGGTAGCGCGACACCACCGAGTCGGCCTGCGCCTGAGGCGTGATGCCCTTCTTATCCGCGATCCGGAGAATGTTGACGCCGTGCTCGTCCGTCCCGGTCGAGAAATAGACCTCGTCGCCGTGCATCCGCCGGTAGCGGGCCACCGTATCCGCCACCACCGTCGTGTAGACGTGCCCGATGTGGGGCAGGTCGTTGACGTAGTAGATCGGCGTGGTGACGTAGAAGCTGGACATAGCGGCGGAAGGGTCGGTTACGGGCGGCGGGAGCCACGGATCTTAGCAGCCGGAAACCATCCGCAACCATGCGTCACAAGTAACCTCGGGTGCTCACTCTCATCCGGCCCCGGTGCGGAGCCCCTCGGCCAGGGGAGACCGCCAGGTGCCGCCCACTTCGTCGGGGCCACTTCGTCGAGGCACCGGCGGCCCTCGGGGCCGGCCCCCTTGGCACCGAGATTGCTGCGTTTCAGGGTATAGCTCCGCGGCATGGAGCCGCCTCATGGGAGCTAGCTGGAGGAAATTGGCGATGCGCAAATACGTGGCGTTGCTCGTGGCCTCTCTCTCACTCATAACCTGTCACCGAAGCTCGCCGACCGAGTTCGCCGACCGGCCACTGGCCTTTGCGTCCGTGGCTCAGACTTCCCACTCGGGCTTTTTCGAGCCCCGGCGCCAGGCCGTCCGCGGTCAGGACGAGTGGACTCGCATCTGGCAGGGGTTTCACGCGGGCCAAAGCTCCGTGCCTGAACTGCCCGCGATCGACTTCGCTCGCGAGACGGTCGTGCTGGCGGCGGCCGGCACCCAAAGCAGCGGTTGTTTCGGCGTCGAG
The DNA here is from genome assembly GCA_945787635.1 of Thermoanaerobaculia bacterium. Classification (GTDB taxonomy): domain Bacteria; phylum Acidobacteriota; class Thermoanaerobaculia; order Multivoradales; family JAHEKO01; genus CALZIK01. Next base: position 26,664 of record CALZIK010000138.1, read on the forward strand.
ATCGAGGGGGTAACACTCGAAAGAAACCGCCGCGTCGAGATCGATGTGGTCGAGACCGTGCCTGGGCCGAACTGCGTCTGTACGGCAGCTTTGACCCAGCCGGCACACCTGGTGAGTGTCGGAGGAGTATTCACCAGGGCGGTGTTTGACGAAAGGGTGCGGATTCTCGAGTGCTGAGTACCTGACGCTCTTCTTCTGGTTCCCGCTCGGCGAGGCGCGCAGGGTCATCAAGTCCCGACGGAGGAGCAACGCCGCCCAACGGGATGCTGCGCCGCGCGAAACGTAAAGAAACCTATCGCACGGAACACTAGCGCCTGAAGACCGCCCTGGAGACGAGGGGCAACGGGGTGGTGAAATGATGAACACTCCAGCTCTCCTTCAGGATGAAGCTTCCCCCAGCCGAACTCCTTCGCTGTGCCATCCGCATCCCTGTGTCACAATTAATCTCAGGTGCTCACTCCCATCCCGTTCGGTGCGGGGCGCTCGCCCCGAAGGCGTTGGCGGCCAGTCGCCCTCGTCGCCCTTGGGCTGGTCGTGCCGACGCTCGCGGCGGCACTCGAGCTCAACGGCCGGGTCGTCGATGCCAACGGCGCACCGGTCGCTGAGGCGCTGGTCGAGCTGCAGCCGGTCCTTCCCTTCCTGGAACGCTCGCTCGAGATCCTCGAGGGAGAGACCAAGCGGACTGTGGCCGTGTCGGCGCGCACGTCGACGGACGGCGAATACCGACTCACCGTGCCCGAAGGCGGCATGTGGCAGGTCGAGGTTTCCGCGGCGGCGAAGGTGCCGACGCGGTGCCGGCTTCTACCTTTCCTCGAAAGCGAGACCTTGCCGGACGCCGTGCTCGAGCCAGACGCCGGGCTCGAGGTGAGGGTCGAAGACGATGCCGGCTCGCCTCTCGCGGGGGCCCAGGTCTGGGTGCAGCCGGACGAAACAGAGAGGCGCCGCTCTCGCCGGCCTTGGAGCTCGCTTTGGTCGCCCGGCGGCGGCTACGGTCGGACGGGCCAGGACGGGCGGGTCAAGCTGGCGCGTCGGGCGGAGCAGAAGGTCAGCGTGCACGCCTTCGCCCAGGGCCATCTGCCCGGCGAGAAGGCAGACCTCGACACGGCGAAGACGACACTTCGCCTCACTCCAGGCAAGCCCGTCACGCTCCGGGTCCGCGCGGCTTCGGGTGAACCGGTATCGAAGGCCGTCCTCACCATGTCCTCGCTCAACTGGGTGGCCGCAGCGACCGACCAGAACGGAGAGGCCTTCGTGTCCGTGACTCCGGGTGAAGCTCTGCTCCTCAAGGCGTGGCGAGCAACAGGGCAGGTCGAGGTGACCGAGTTGCAGATTCCCACCGAGGCGCTCGACTCGACGCAGGAGACGGTCCACGAACGGGAGTGGCGCCTGCCCGAGCCGATCGAGCTCAGCGGCACCGTCCTCGACAAAGACACGCGCGAGCCTCTTCGAAAAGCGCTTGTCTGGACCTCGGAAGACCCCGGCGCGTTCCAGTTGAGCGACGCGGACGGGCGCTTTACCCTGGTGCGCAGGATGGCTCAGCGCTGGTACCTCCAGGCGGCGGCGGTGGGCTACGGGTTCACCAGAGCGGAAGCCCAGCAGCGGCCGGACGGGCCCCGTGTGCCGACCCTGGCGCTCGCCAGGGCGGGCTCGATCACCGGAAGGGTGATCGACCCGCAGGACGAGGCCATCGCGGACGCGGTGGTGCGGGTGACAAGCGACGGCCAGATCGTGATGGCCCGCAGCGACGCGGACGGCGCGTTTCGCCTCGACGGCCTCACGGCCGAACGCCCTTACGAACTGTCGGCCGAGGCCGATGGATTCGCTCCCGAGGCCCGCAGCGTGACCCTGGAACCCGGGCGTTCTCTCGACATCGTGCTGCACCCCGGCCGCACGCTGATCGGCCGCCTCGTGACGCCGGAACGAGAGCCGATCGCTGGAGGTCGCATCTATCTGACGCCCGTCGAATCCGACCCCAGAGTGCGGGGGTTTTTGTCCCGAAATGACAGTCCTCCTCGCGCGGAGAGCGACGTTGACGGACGGTTTCGCCTGGACGGGCTGCCGCAAGGGCTGATGGCTCTGCTCGCCCGGAAGGACGGCATGGCCGACAAGGTCCTTCCCGACGTGGATCTCACGCCCGGCGAGGCGCCTCTGGACCTTGGGGACATCGAGCTCGACTGGGGGGTGGAGCTGCGAGGTCGAGTCCGGTCGCAGACCGGCGAGCCGATCGAGGGGGCCGTGTTGATGGTGTTCGGCGGATTCTTCGGCACGGCGATGATCAGCAACCTCGGTGACGAGCCCCCTTCCGAGATCACGACGGACGCCCAAGGGCGTTTCGTGCTCGGGGGCCTGACTCGGGGCGTTCGATACAACGCTTCGGTCCGGCACGAGAACTACGTGGACGAGTTCCTCTCCGAGATCGATCCCGGCGCGAGCGAGCCTCTCGAGATCGTGCTCGAGCGTGGGGCCACGGTTTCCGGCCGGGTTCTCGATGACGCCAGGGTGCCCGTCGAGCGAGTGAACGTCATGGTCCGCACGGTCGCGCGCGACAAGCCCCCTACCAGCATGATGGAGCGCGGCACACCCACGAGGCGTGGGTATTCCGGCGCCGACGGCTCGTTCGAGGTCACCGGCATTTCGCCCGGACGCATCGAGGTTGCGGTCGCCCCCGGACGCGGCTGGATTGCCAGCGAGCTTTTGGCTATCACCGTTACCGCCGGCGAGGAGCGGCGCGACGTGGTGCTTCGAGTCACGACCGGTGCCGAGCTGACCGGCAGGGTCACCGACCGCGCCGGGCGACCCGTGGTCGGAGCCGCCGTTCGAGTGACCGGCAGCCGCCGGTCGGTCTCGGGCTTCGGCGCGATGGGCTGGTCCGATGAGACTCGCGCGCACGGCGAGACCGACGGCGACGGATCGTATGCGCTGGCCGGGCTGGACCCTGCGGTCGAAGAGACCGTGATCTCGGTGCACCATCCCGATTTCGCCACCCTCGAGCAGCCGCTCGAGCTTCGACCAGGAAGCAACCGCCTGGATCTCGTCCTCCAGGAGGGAGCTTCGCTGTCGGGCGTGGTGATGACCGGTACCGGCGAGCCCGTCGAGGGAGCCCGGATCACGATCGCGGAAGGGGCATCTTCGCTCAGAATGGTCAGCATGCGAGGCGACCTGGCGGCGGAAAG
>CALZIK010000139.1 GCA_945787635.1 Thermoanaerobaculia bacterium
AGATCGCGCACGTAGAACGCCTCGCCCGGCGTGTCGCTGACCGGATCGTTCGACCACGGCGTCAGCTTGTTCTCCCGGCTGTTGACGGACCAGGTGTAGCCGGAGCCCGACTCGGAGACGTGAAATCCAAAGTTCGGATTCGCCACGACGTTGATCCACGGAGCCGGCGTCCACTGCCCTTGTCCCAACGCAATGACGTATTCCCGGCCGTCGGGCGAGAACCCTCCCAGGCCGTTGAAGAACGCGAGATCGAGCTTTGGGGCCGGGACAGGTTCCGCTTGGCCGCGCGGCGCAAGGAGTCGGGGTGGCGCCGGTCCAGGCCTCGAGCGGTCCAGCCGGATCACCTGTTCCGACAGCGTGCCCCTGTTCGCCAGTACCAATACACGCGCCGCCGAACGGAGCAGCGCCACGTCCTCCGGCGGCAAGAGGTCTTCCCGAAGTACGAAGACGTCCCCGAGCTCGCCATTTCGCACTCCACTGAGCGCGGACCGACTCGCCCGCACCTCGGTTTCAAACGCTTCCTGCAGATCCTGGACGTAGGACGCGCCCCTCGCGTTGAGAATCACCAGGTCGGAGGCAATCCCTTTGAGGCGCCAGTACTCCTGAGCCCTGAGCAGATGCCGCGCGACTTCGCGCTCCTCGTCGCGCTCGACGCGGACGACGGCGATCGGAAGATCGCCAGAGATGCCGTACGCCCACAGACCGGAAGCTCCCCGACGGTTGGCGGCCAGTTCCTTCTGAGTAGTGCGCAGCGTGTGGTCGTTATAGAGAATCCGATTGGCCAATCGTTGGAAAAGGTGCGCTTCGTCCTGCGTGATCCCGAGGTGATGCAGCTGGACCTGCGCGTACATCCAGGCCAGCGAGCTCTCCCGCTCGAACGTTTCCGGCTGGCGGTGCTTCTCCGCGATGTCGAGGGCTTCCTTCCTCGAGTCCGCCACAAGGGTGGTGAAAACCGCACGGATCGAGTCACCGGCGGGGATCACCACCCGATATCGGAGGCTCACGATCGGATCCAGCGTCGCCCCTGCACTGTTGGTCAGCGGTTCGCCTTCGATCAGCGAAACGGGCTTACCGAGCCCACGGCCACGGCCCAGGAAGCGCGCGCGGTCGCTCTCGTACTGACACGTGCCTACCTGTTCCCCTTCGATCGCAGCGACGTGCGCCAGCCAGGGTTGCGGCTCCTCAGCCGACCGGGGACGCCGGGTGGCCAGCAGAGCCTCGAGCTCCGCAACGAATTCAGTCTGTACGAACAGGTTCGAGAACGCGGGATGAGCCTCGTCCGCGGCCTGTGGAGCCAGGACGACTTCCGCATAGGAGGTGAAGTCGATCACCCGGTCGCGATTCTCGAGATTGGTCACCGTGAGCTGGCGCAACTCCGCGTCGTCTTCGGGCGAGACCACGATCTCCAAACTGACAGAGAGGGATCGGTCGCGCTGAATGATCTTGGCCCGATCCTCGACGAAGACGACTTCGTAGTGGTCTACTTCGGTGCCGCTCGGCTGGAACCCGGCCGACCACACGTCACCGGTATCGGCATCTCGCAAATAGACGAAGGTGCCCCAACAGTCGCGGGTCGTGTCCTCGCGCCAGCGGGTGACGGCGAGATCGCGCCACCGGCTGAAGCCGGAGCCCGCAGCCGTGATCATGACCAGGTAGCGACCGTTCGAGAGGAGATGGGTGCGCGGCAGGATGTCGTGCGGCGATTCGAAGCGCCGCAGGGTCGGTGGCACCAGCTCTCGGACCTGGGCAGCCGCCTGAACCTCCTCGCCGCGGGGTCGAGCGACGGCCACCGCTCGCGGCGTTCGCTCTTGGAGCAGCAGCTCCGAGGCCTGGATCATGGGATGGGCGTGGAACCGTTTCTGCGTCAGGCCCTGGTGAACGACGTTGCCCAGGGAGACGATGGTCATCCCCTGATGGTGCGCCATATAGGCCCGAACCACGGCGACCTGTTCGTCTTCGGGAAGTCGCGATGGCGTGAAGTCCAGCGCCTCGTAAAATCCGTAGGTTCCCCGGGCTCCAGCTTCTTCGAGGTGGGCGATGTTGCCGACGGCGGCTTTGGGATCGACCATCGCGGCGAGCGCCGTGGCGTAGGGAGCCACCACCACGTCCTCGAAGAGTCCGCGCTTGAGTCCCAGGCCGGGCACGCCGAAATCCGAGTACTGGTAGGTGAGGTGAACGTCACGGACGTTGTAGGCGGACTCGGAGACCCCCCAGGGGACGCCGCGCTGCGAGCCATAACGCACCTGGCGTGCCACCACGAGCCGGCTAGTGAGATCCAGCAGGCCGTTCGCGGGCTGGTCCATCACAAGCAGCGGCATCAAGTACTCGAACATCGACCCCGACCAGGAAACCAGCGCCGCGCCATGCCCGACGGGCGTGAGAGACCGGCCCAGGAGAAACCAGTGCTGTGGCGACGCGTCGCCCTTGGCGATTGCGACGAAGCTCGCCAGCCGCGCCTCAGAGGCGAGCAGGTCATAGCAACTGGGGTCGAGGGTGCCGTCACTCGCGCGAAAGCCGATAGAGAACAGCAAGCGCGACGGATCGAAGAGGAATCGGAAGTCCATCGCCTGGGCCATCTGTTCCGCCTGAAGCGCCACGCCAGCGAGGCGATGCTCGAGCGTGCTCGCCGCTTCCCCGGTCGTGTCCCTGGCCTGGAGCATCTCGAGATCGCGGGCGTGACTGCGGACGGTGTCCCGGACGGCGGTGGCCCAGGCCTCGATCTCCGAGCCGGAGGCGTGCCCTGCCGCCGCGAGGGTGCGAACGATGTCCAACAGGTTCTCCGCCCGGTCCTCCAACTGCTCGAATCGGGCAGCCCA
>CALZIK010000140.1 GCA_945787635.1 Thermoanaerobaculia bacterium
ACGAACGCGTCGAAAAGCGCGTCGTGCGCCCGATCGACACTGATTCCGTATCGTGTCGCGGTGGAGAAGAGGTCTTTCTTGACCGAGATTCCGCCGTGGTGCGCCGCGAACCTCGGGTCGTTGTCGACCAGCCAGTCATGGAGAGCGGACGTGTCCACCGCCGAGCGCCGAAAACCGGCTCGGAAGATCTTCTTCATCGCCCGACTGACAAAACCCAAATCGATGTGGACGAAGTGCCCCAGGAGAACGGCGTCGCCTACGAAGTCGATGAAGTCGAGCAACACCTCCGAAGCCCGGTCAGCGTCTTCCAGGTCGGAGTGCATGAGCTCGTGCACGACTACCCCCGTGGGTCTCAGCTCGCTTTCGGGTTGCACCAACCGATGGAAGACCTTGCCGGGGAAAATGCGGCCGCCGCGGAGCTTGACGGCGCCGATGGAGATGATCGTGTCTCGTCTCGGGTCGAGGCCGGTCAGCTCCGTGTCGAACGCCACGTAGTCGACTTCTTCGATCGGCGTGCACCGGTCGATTGCGACCTTGCGTTCCACGCGCCGGCGCAACGGCGCCGGTAGATCGCGGCCCTTGCGCCCGAGCACGCGTGCCAGTACACCGGTCATTCCGATTCAGCCCGAACGCCGTAGCGGCGCGACAGCGAATCGTGGAGCGCGGCGATCAGTTGAAATGCCTCCTTGAGGCTCTTCCTTTCGCTATTGGCGAGCGTTTGGGGATCGAGCAGGTCGTCCGGCTCTTCCGCCGTCGCGAGATGAGCCAGTTGCTGATGTATTCGGAGCGTCTGAAGGTACTCGAGTGCGTTTTCTATCTCGTCGGCGTGCGCGTAGTCGTGGCGCGAGCGGAGCTCCCGGAGCCGTCCCAAGGTTGACCGCGCGAGGATTCCTTTCTCCAGAGCCAGAACCCGCACCACGTCGGCGAGCGGCGCCACGCCCTTCTTGTAGAGGTCCAGTCGGTCGCGGTGCTCCCCGGAGGTCGCCACCACTACTCGGCCCAGAAAGCCGAGCGGCGGTCGGTTGCTAACCGTCTCCGCGACCAGCCGAGACCGAAAGGCCTCGTCAGCGGCAGCTGCCCGGACCATATCCACCCGCAGCGCCTCGAGCGAGTGCGCGTCGCCGGTGACGGCGATCATTTCAAAAAGGCCGGCTCGCGCCGGCACCGTCTCGGGTTCTTCCAGCCAACGGAGCAGGTGATCTCGCCATTCCGAGAAGCTCTTGACGCTCTCGCCATCGCGAAATCGGATCGGCACCCGGACGCCTTCGAATCGATCCTGGAGGCGGTGGCAGTAAGTGCTTGCCAGACCCCTGGGGCCACTCTGGGCTTCGTCGCAGGCCAATGCCAGCTCGGGAGCCCGGTGCAGGCAAAGCTCCGAGCGCCCCGCCTCTCCGAGCAGAAAGACGGTCAGCGATGCGGGCGGCGCGCCCAGCTCGGCTTCGGCCAGGGCTGCTATTTGGGCCACCTGTTTTCGAGCCACTTCCGTGATGACGCGAGAGATGTCGTGTGCTTTGGCACCTTCGCGCGACAGTGTGGCCACCGTCCTCTCGAGTCGCTCCCTGGTCTCCTCGAGGTGTTCGAAGTTGAGAGTCTCTAGGACTTTTCTCACCAGGAGGGTTGGCGAGCTGCCCTGCAGCACCATGAAATCGTGGTTCGTCACCATGCCTCGAAACCTGTCTTCCTGGGTGACCAGAACGTGGTGGATGTTGTAACGCATCATCTTGAACAGCGCTTCGGAGCAGGGCTCGCTGGCATCGACCTGAATGATCGGCGAGCTCATGATGGTGCTCACGGGCTGAGAGAGATCCCGTCCCTGGGCGACGATCTTCTCGCGCAGATCTCGGTCGGTCATGATGCCCACCGGTGCTCCGGAACTATCTGCTACTACCAAAGAGCTGATCTTCTGCTCCCCCATGAGCTGGGCGGCCTCCTGGATGGAGGTGCTCTCGGGCGCCGACACCGGCTCGCGGCGAATCAGGTCGCCCACCGGAGTCGCAAAAAGTATGCGGTGACCGTTGGTGAAGCCACTGTGTCGACGCCGGGTCTCCTCGTAGGTCTTGTCGACAAAGTCGAGGAAGTACGATCTCACCAGCCGGTCCGAGACCGCCGGATGCTCCTCGAGCACGGCGAGCAGACGCTCCTTGGGAATCAGAAGGCCGATCGAATCTTCCTCGGCGCGCACGTTGCTGCGCGGCGGGTCGCCACTGATCACCGAAAGAAGGCCGAAATACTCTCCTTCGCCGCGGTAGTCGATGATCAGCTCGCCGCCGTCGTCGGCGGTGAGGAACATGCTCACCGTTCCGCGTTTGATCACGAAAAGGTGCTCGGCGGCACTGCCGCCCTGGTCGAGGACTTTCACGCCGCGGCGGAAGTACTCCAGACCGATGTCTTCGCAGAGCGCCTCGATCGCCGAAGCGGGGAGGAGATCGAGCGGATGAATGCGGCTGAGAAAGTCCCGCGTCTCTTGCTGGAGCATTGCCGATCGGTTGGGCCGGTGGACCACTTCAGACCCGGACACCCGCGAGTATAGTCCCCTGGCGTTCCGCTAGGATGAGTCAGCCAATCTCCCTACGGTCGTGACGAGTGGTCGTCCGGCCGAACCTGGCGCCGAGCCATGGATCAGAACGCTGCAACTATCGACGACTCAGCTCGGCAGGTCTTGGGCCGTAGGTGACTTTCAGACGAACTGAAGGAGAACGGATGATCACCCGACACACTCTGGTCATGGCGGCGATGATGGCTCTGCTGGAGATTTTGGGTCCGCCGACTCTCGCCAAGGAGAGGCTCGCCTTCTCTGGCGGCCCCGAGGGTGGCACGTTTCAGTACTTTTCGAACGGTATCTCCATTCGACTCTCCAGGGCGCTGTTAGAGGTCGAGGTTTCCAACACCGCGTCGGCCGGGTCGCTCGAGAACCTGCGACGGGTGAACTCCGGCGAAGCGGACTTCGGCATCGTCTATTCCGGCGACGTCTTCCTCGCGCGCAACGGTAAGCTCACTCGGGACGAGAGCAAGTACGAGAATGTTTACGCCCTGGGCTATCTCTACGGCGCTCCCGCCCACCTGGTGACCCTGGCAAGCAGCGGTATCAATTCCGTCGCCGACCTTGCGGGCAAGCGCGTGGCGGTGGGCGGCGCCGGATCGGGCGCCGCCAGCGCGGCCCAGCGTCTATTCACCACCCTCGGCCTCTGGGACAAAATGGATGTGGAGTTTCTCGGCTACAGCGAAGCGGCCTCGGCGATGGGCGACAGACTTCTCGACGCTTTCTGGGTCGTCGCGGGCTTTCCGAATTCCTCGGTGATCCAGGCGGCGGCCAGCAATCCGATCAGAATCATCGATGTCGTGGCCGAGGCCAAGACCGCAGGCTTCTTCGAAAGCTATCCCTTCTACACCCTTCTCGAGATTCCTGCTGCTACCTATCGCGGGGTGGACAGCCCGGTCGCTTCCTTCCAGGACTCGGCGTTGTGGGTAGCCGGCAAACACGTCGACGCGAAGTTCGTGGAAGCGGCACTCGCGGAGATCTTTTCGCCGCAAGGCTTGGCCTACATGGTCAAAGTCAAAAGCACCGCCAAGGCCATGTCGATCGAGGGCGGGCTCAAGGGCATCGTGACGCCCCTTCATCCGGGCGCCGTGACCTTCTGGAGAGCCAAAGGGCTCGAGATTCAGGCTGGGCAGACCTCCCGCTAGACGAGTCCCGCGCACGACGGAGGCGAAGGCCACATGCCACTCGATATCCCCACCCCGACCGGAGAGCTGAAGGCCTCGATCGAGGACGACAGCAAGGTCCAAGGACTGCTCGAAAAGGACGCCAAGACGGCTCGAAGCCCGACCGGCCCGTGGCACTGGCTGGTCGCCGGGCTCGGCGGGGCCATGGTGCTCTTCTACTTCTATACGGCTGGGGTTACCTCGGTGGCTACTCAATACCACCGTGGCGTGTATGTCTTCATCACCTATGTGCTCGTGTTCCTTCTGTACCCGGCTGCGAAGCGGCTGCGGGTGCCCCTGGCACTATTCTCGGGTCTGCTCGTGGCCGGGACCCTCGCTGCCGCTTTTTTCTTTCCGGATGTCGGCGGTTTCCACGCCCGTTTGACCGCCATCGGTGCGGCCTGGACGGAGCAGGGAATCGGCGCCGCCCTGGGCTCGGCCGCGGGACTGTGGAGCCTCTGGCTGAGTGCCCTGGTGCTCGCCGCCGGGTTCTTCTTCGTAGACCGCACGATGGCGGAACGCTGGCCCCGGAATCCGTCGGCGATCGACCTGCTCCTGGCCGCCGCGTCGGCGTCGGTCGTCTACTACTGGATCCACAACTTCGAGGCGCTCAACTATCGCGCCGGCGCCGAGACCGACCTCGACGCTCTGGTCAGCATCGTCGGCATCATTCTGTCGTTGGAAGTGTGCCGTCGAGTGCTGGGCATGGCGATGACCTCGATCGGCGTCGCGATGCTGGCCTACGCTTATTTCGGGGCCTATCTGCCGGACATCATCGCGCACCGCGGTTTCGGCCTCGAACGGCTCTGCACGGCTCTCTTCATCACTACCAACGGCGTCTTCGGCGTGATGGCGAGCGTGCTGGCGACGTATGTGATTTTGTTCATCTTTTTCGGTGCGTTTCTGCATAAGTCCGGAGCGGGCAAGTTCTTCATCGACCTGCCGATGGCCCTTGCCGGCAAGAGTACCGGCGGGCCGGCGAAGGTGGCCGTCATGGCCTCCGCGCTATTTGGTTCGGTCTCCGGCAGTGCCATCGCCAACACCGTCTCGACCGGCGCCTTCACCATCCCACTGATGAAAAGGGCGGGTTTCCGCCCCCACGTGGCGGGAGCGATCGAGCCCTCAGCGTCGATCGGCGGCATGTTCATGCCGCCCATCATGGGCGCCGGTGGATTCCTGATGGCGGAGCTCACCGAGACGCCCTACGTGCACATCATGCTGATCGCCATCTTTCCGGCCCTGCTCTACTTCTTCTCGGTCTTCTGCATGATTCACTTCGAGGCCAAAAAGCACGATATCCGCGGCTTCGAGGACGAACATTTTCCTCACTGGACCACGGTCCTCCGGCACGATTGGTACTTCTCGCTACCGCTCGTGATTATCACCGTCCTGATGATCCTCGGCCGCTCGCCCGGCTTCTCCGCCTTCTGGGCAACCCTGTCATGCGTTCTCATCAGTTGGCTCAGGAAGGAAACCCGGATGGGGCCGCGGGAGATCTGGGAGGCTATCCAGACGGGAGCCCGCAACACGCTGATCATCGGCGCGACGCTGGGCGTCATCGGCATTATCGTCGGAACGATCTCCCTGACCGGGGTCGGACTCAAGTTCTCGGACATCATCATCTCGCTCGCCGGCGGCCACCTTCTGCCGGCCATTCTGCTGGTCGGCATCGCCTCGCTGGTTTTGGGGATGGGCGTGCCGGTCACCGCGGCCTACCTGATCACCGCGGTGCTGGCGGTGCCGCCGCTGACCGAGATGGGCGTGGTGCTGATCGCCGCCCACATGATCGTCTACTGGTTCAGCCAGGACTCCAACATCACCCCACCAGTTTGCGTGGCCGCCTACGCCGGCGCCGCCATTGCCGGATCGGATCCCTGGAAGACCGGATGGACCGCCTTCAAGTTCGCCAAGCTGCTCTACGTGGTGCCAATTCTGTTTGCCTTTACCCCCGCCATCCTTTTCGAAGGCAAGGCGCTGGTCGCGCCACCGATGAACGATGAAGTGATGGGTGGCATGCTCACCGACATCCGCATGTCGGTGGGAGACGATGTCCGGGCGGGAGACGTCATCGCGACCGTCCTCGATGGCGAGGAGGAACGCGAGATCACCGCTAACCGGGATGGCGTGGTCAAGGAGATTCTGGTCACTGGCGGCTCCTTGATAGAAGGCGGCGCCATCCTCGCCGAGACCAAGGCCCGTGGCGCCAAGGTGTTCTCCTCCATGTTCTCGGCCGTTCTGGGGACGATCGCTTTCTCTGCCCTGACCATGGGCTTTCTGCTCCGTCGGACGACTTTGATCGAGTGGTTGATTCTCGCCGCAGCCACGTTGCTCCTGTACTGGCCGGGTTATCTGACCGACGGAGCCGGTCTGGTGCTGGTGACGGTGGTGTACATGATGCAAAAGGCGGGCGGTGAAAGTACCGGCGCCAGAAGCGAGCCGTCTGCTGCCGTGACTTGACGGTTCTCGACTCCGGGGTGTGAGAGGCCGGGGCGTCGACGGCTCCGGCGAGTTCAAGGGTAGGCAAAGCCCAGCGCAGCCGGCGACGCTCGAGCTGGGCGGCTAGCGTTCTAGGTTGGCGGGGTGTCTCGCCGCGTCCACCAGGCCAGAGCGGCGTGGGTGGGCAGGAAAAGCACCAGCGGCACGGCGAGCATCTCGACCCCGAGGTAGACGAGCTCGGGCATGACGGTCTGGGGAATTCCGAAGGGCCGCCAGAGCCAGTTGATGTTGAGATCCGGGTCGGTCACCAGGTACGTGACCGGCAGGAGAATCCAGAGCAGCGCGGTCTGCAACCGCCAGCCGCGACGGTCGTAACCGAGGCGCCGGATCGCCCACAGCAGCAGGATCGGAACGAAGACATGGAAGAGCGAGAGTCCGCGCAGAGTCAACGACTTTTCGGGATCGAACATGTACTCGGTGCCGCCGATGAGATGCGATCCGATGACCAGCCTCGAGCAGACGTCGATGATCCAGATCGCCTGGATCACCAAGACGCCGACTGCCTGGGATGAGAACAGAAGCGGGCTCTCGAGCCAGATCGCGAGCCCCACGACGACGTTGGCGACGTCACAGAGCCACAGAAAGTTTTCGGGTCCGTAGGCGCTCCAATAGACGGCCACCCACACGGCCAGCCAGAGCGTGTAGGAGATCTTGAGCCAGAGCGGGACCGAGCGTGACTTCATGAGGGCCCGATCACGTTGCGGTCGCCAGAGGCGGACGCCGTTCGCCCCTGGTCTCGCCGATGGATCAGAATCGGAACAGCAGCTGGCCGGTGACCTTGCGCGCGATCAGGTCTCCGAAGACGTGCTGCTGGACGTCCTCGTCGAAGACGTTCTGGGCGTTGATCGTAAAAGTCGTCTGGTCGCCGCCGAAACGAACGCCCAGACCGAGGTTGACTTGGGTGAAGGCATCCGTCGGGCCCCAGAATCGGGAATCCAAAACGTCGGTCCAGAACGCCTCGTCCTGGTAGTTGGCGTTAACGTTGACGAAGACGTTGCCTTTGTCGAAGGCGACGCCGAAATTGGCGCGGTGCTCGGGAGGCGAGTTCACAGTGTCTCGGACCGTGCCGTTCGGCAATGTAACCTGTTCGACTCCAGCGACTTCGGGCTCGTCCTGCCAGGAGTAGTTGAAGAACCAGGACCAATCGTCGCGGGGGTTGGAGTTGAAGCCGAACTCGAGTCCGCTGTCCACGGTCTCTCCGATGTTGCGGTACGAGAACAGCGCCGGAAAGGTGTCGCGCAGCGCGGTCGCCAGCAGGAAGTCGAGAATCGGTCCGGGGATCGGAGGGATGGTGACGAAAGGAGCTCCGTTCGTGTGATTGGCCGCGGTGAAGAAATCGACCGAATCGGTGGTTTCGTTCTCGTAGATCGAAAGGGTCACTGTGTTGCCGCCGAAAGTGCCGACGTAGCCGATCTCGAAGGCGTCGAGCTGTTCCTCGGTGACCAGCGGATTGCCGACGGCACGCGCTGGAAAAATCACCTGGGTGGGAGTCAGCAGGCCCGCCTGCGGAATCGGAGGCAGAACCGCGGCCTGAATGATCGTGATGTCCAGGAAGTTGTTGATCATCGAGGGAGCCCGGAAGGCGCGGTTGTAGGACACTCGAAAGGTGTTGTTGGGGTTCACCGAGAACATCAGGCTGGTGCGCGGCGAGACCACGGAGCCGATCGGGTCGATGTCGTCCCAGCGAGCGCCGATCAGCCAACGGACTCTGTCGCTGAAGAGGATCTCGTCCTGAACGAACACGCCGTACTCTTCGCGGCTGTCGCCCGCCGGCGCGATGGATAGGTCGAAATTGTTTTTCCGCGCCGTGGCGCCGTAAGAGAAGACGTTCTGGGTACCCGACACGCGGGTATCGCTGTAGTCGAGGTTGTAGGTGTCGCTCTTGAACGCGAAGGCCAGCGGCTGGCGGTCAACGCCGGGAACGAGCAGGTTGTCGGCGTTCCCGTCCAGCAGGTTCGCGAAGAAGGTCACTCGCTGCGCTCGACGGCTCCAGTCGACCTTGAAAAAGTTCATGAACGATCCGCTTTCGATATCGAACGGACCGATGCCGGTGTGGATGATGCCGTCGGTACCGGCGTAGCCACCCGAGAACGACCAGCTGGTGCTCGGCGTGGGGTCGTGGTCGTAGCGAAAGTTGAACTTGGGCTGCTCGGTCCCCTTGTTGACGAAGTCGACCGCCGAGTAGGGCGTTCCGTTGGGGTTGGTCGGGCTTTGGGTGCCCGGGATCGTGCCCGTGGGGCGGTCGTAGGCGTCCTGCTGGAAATAGCTTGCCGAGAGCTTGTACCCGCCGTTGCCGGAAGTGGTCACGCCGGCGTGGGTGACGGAACCGAAGGCGGTTCCAAAGTCGCCGCCGCCGAGGGTCAGGCTGGTGCCCTGCATTTCGGAGGGCTTCTTGGTGATCAGATTGACCACGCCGCTCATTGCGTTGGCGCCCCAGACAGCAGAGCCGGGGCCCCGCACGACTTCGATTTGCTTGATCTCCTTGGCATCCAGGGGCACAAAGTCCCACATGACGAAGCCGAAGAAATCGAGATATAGGGTTCGGTTATCAAGCAGCACCAGCTGGCTGGTCGCAAGGCTGTTGGTGGCGGCGCGCCCGGTGATCTGGATGTCGCGAGCGCTCATCTGAGAGACGTTGAGGCCCGGCACGTTGCGCAGGTAGTCGCCGTAGTCGTCCGCCGGTATCTGTTCCATCTGCTCGGAGGTCAAAACCGAGATCGCCGCGGGCACCTCATGGAGCCGCTGCTCGGTTCGGGAAGCCGTCACCACGATGACGTCCTCGACTTCCTCCATGGCGTCGTCCTGCGAGTCTTGAGCGTCCTGGGCGAAGGCCGGGGTTGCCATCGGGAGGCAGAGGCAGATGCACGCCAGGGCGATGCCGAAGCGACGGTGAGATTCACTCATCATTGACCTCCAAGCAGAGTAGTCGGGCAGGCGTGAGCTTGCGCCGTCGCAGCTCGGCCGCTTCCCGGTTCGGTGAACTGGCCGAATCGTACCAGTGCCACGTGTAGACGGGCAATCGCTCGCTGGTCGCCGGTGTCCCGAGCGGCGAGGGGACGCTAGCTTTCGAGGACCGCGCCTGCCCGCAGCTTGGCGGCCGCCGGAGACAGCGGCGCGTGGGTCAGGATGCTCTGAATCCGATCGAGGGCCTTGGCGTGATCGCCGATGTTCTGATAGAGGATCGCCTCGCCGTAGAGCCCATCCGCGAGTTGGTTGAGCCGCGCGATCACCACCTCGCCGAGCTCGCTCTTGGGAAACCTCTTCAAGAAGCCGGCGCCGTTGGCCAGGGTTTTGAAGCTGCTGGCTTGCCGGGTCAGCCGGTCGGTGGCCACTGACTTGAGCTCGGGGTTCGCGGTCTGATCCGCCAGCTCCTGGAGCGCTTCGAGCTCTTCGAGCGTCGGTGCAAGGGCCACGAGGCCGCGCTCGGCCCGCTGTCCGGCTTCGCTGTCGGGAGCCGCACGCCAGGAGCGAAGGAAGGTCGAAACCGCGTCCTTGGGACGCCTGAGACGGCTGTAGGCTTCACCCAGGGCGAGCGAGACCTCGGCCAGCTCTTCGGCTTCCGGGTAGTTGCTGACGAAGGTCTCCAGGAAATCGGTTTCGAAGACGCCTTCGTGAAAGGTCTCGGCGGCGGCGGGGTAGAGCCTGACGATGGCTTGCTCGAAGTCGTTCATCTCCGCCCGCAGCGTCGCCGCATGCGGAGTTTCCGGGTCGAATCCCTGGATGCGTTCGAGCTCGGCCCGGTAGCTCTCCAGCAGCTTGCCATAGTCGCGCGCCAGCTGGTTCTTGTCGAGCTCCTTGTCGCGCTGGGTGTGCAGGCGAGCTTTCCGGATTTCGTGCGCCGCGTCGCTCCTGGGCCAGGTTGCCACCGCCGCGTCCTCGAGAAATGCGGTGATCTCGGTGTTCACCTTCTTACCTTCGGTCAGTTCGAGGAGCCTGGCTTGGGTTTTCTCACGGTACTCGTCGGCGGCCTCGGGCTTTTGCACGCGCAGAAGATCTGTGCGCACCGCGGCGGCCCGCATGCGACTCTCGAAAAACGGGTGCGTGCTCCAATATCCGTACTCCTTCGACTGTGGCAGACGGGTGTTCATGAGGGACATGAGCTGCTCGAAGCCACCGGGATCGAAGCCGGCGCCCGCGGTCAGCCGTACGCCCTCGTCGTCGGCCTGGTCCTCGAACTCCCGGCTGTAGCTGCGCAGCAGAAGTTCGCTCACGACGATGCCCGCGGCGGCTGCTCCCATCACTCGATCGCCGCCCTCGGACCGCGTGCCGTAGGGAGTTGGAGGCGCCGGGCCCGGGTCCCGAGCGTTGTCGCTGGTGGTTACCGCGACGCCGACGAGCAGAGCCTGGCTGAGCACGTTGAGGAGGGTCGCGCGGCGCTGCAGCTTGGTGCCGTGCTGGAGCACCACGTGGCCGACCTCGTGGCCCAGGAGCCCGGCCAGCATTTCGTCGGTGAGGTCGAGATCGAGCATGCCGCGCGTCACGAAGATCTGCCCTCCCGGGAGGGCGAAGGCGTTCGGAACCGGCATGTCGACCAGGAAGAAGCTGAACGGGTAGTGGTCGAACGAGCTCTCCTGAGCGATCCGGTATCCGATGCTTTGCAGGCGCTCGAGCTCGGCCGGATCGTCATAGACGCCGTAGTAGCTCACCGCGAGCTGGGCGGCCTCGACGCTCTTGTAGAAGACGTCCTTGTTGAGAACCTCCTGTGCCGCAGCGAGTTGGCCGCCCAGGCAGACAGAGCAGGCGAGGACGATGGCGACGGACCGGATCATGCCGTCCTTCAAGTTAGCAGGATTCATGCCGCACCCGGCCACCGAAATCTCGGGGCTCGGCTATCATTCGTTCTGCCGGACAACCAAAGCTCTTCGCATCGAACCACCCGGGAGACCCACGATGACCGAGTCCATCGAATCAAGTTCGAACGCATCGACCCAGCCCCCGCCGTCTCTGGTGCTGCCCTCGGCCAACGAGGCGAGCGCGCTCGAGGAGGTCGGGGAGCGCGCCGATACGGTCTGGACGCGGGGCCCCGGCAGCGCGCCCGCCGTTGGCCGCGTGGGTACGAGAAGTGTCAAGGGCGAGGGTGGGCGGGTGGCGATTCTTGACGGGTGCCGAACGCCGTTCTGCAAATCGGGCACGCACTTGAGCGACATGGACGTGGTCGATCTCTCGGGAGCGGTGGCTTCCGAGTTGATGTCCCGCAGCGGTGTAGATCCCGACGCCATCGGCCTTTCGATCTGGGGAGTGGTCGTGCCCGCCCTCCACGCGCCCAATCTCGGCCGGGAGGTCGTGTTCAGGGCTTCGCTGCCGATGCAGATTCCCGGCACGACCGTCAACTTGGCATGCGCGTCTTCGAACCGCGCCATCACGTCGGCGGCTGAGGCCCTCTTGACCGGGCAGACCACCGTGGCTCTCGCCGGCGGCGCGGAATCGCTGAGCAACGTGCCGATCCAAGTTTCAAAGTCCGGCTCGCGCAAGCTCATCGCTCTCTCGAAGGCTCGATCGGCCGGACAAAAGCTCGGTGTCGTGGCGTCGGTGCGTCCCAAGGATCTGGTGCCGGTCCCCCCGGCGATCGCCGAGTACACCACCGGCATGTCGATGGGCCAGGCGTGCGAGAAGATGGCCAAGGAAAACGACATCTCGCGCCGCGCGCAGGACGAGATTGCGCTCATGTCGCACGATCGCGCGGCCGCGGCCGCGGCCGAAGGGCGCTTCGCGCGCCAGATCGTGCCGGTCTTCCCCAAACCCGCCCGAGATCGGGCGGTGGTTTCCGACAACGGCGTTCGCGCCGATTCCACCCTGGACGCGCTCGCGAGCCTCAAGCCGGTTTTCGACAAGCGCTACGGGACCTTGACGGCGGGCAACTCGAGTCCGCTCACCGACGGCGCCGCCGGTGTGCTGCTCATGCAGGAAGACAGGGTCAAGGCCGAGGGCCTCGAGCCGCTCGGCTACATCCGCTCCTGGGCTTACGCTTCCCTCGACCCCGGGAGCCAGCTTCTTCAGGGACCGGCCTACGCCGCGCCGCTGGCTCTCGAGCGCGCCGGGCTGAAGCTGTCCGACATGGATCTCGTCGAGATGCACGAAGCCTTCGCCGCGCAGATTCTCTCCAACATGAAGGCCTACGCCTCGAAGAAGTTCGCTCGCGACGAGCTCGGCTCGAACGAGCCCATGGGCGAGATCGACTTCGACACCTTCAACGTCAACGGTGGATCGATCTCGATCGGGCATCCCTTCGGTGCCACCGGCGCCCGGGTGACCATGCAACTCTTGAACGAGTTGAAAAGGCGGGATCTGAATCTGGGTCTGATGACGGTGTGCGCGGCGGGCGGAGTGGGTTTCGCCATGGTCGTCGAACGCTCGTAGCGGGCGCGGGTGGGCGCATCTAGGTCGTTGCGCTTGCCTCGAGCACCTCGACGTACCAGGGCGTACGCCGTCGGCGCTCTCGGCGGCGCGCGCCTACTATCTGCACCCACCCGCGCCCGCTACGAACGTTCGAACCGTGGGGAGTGACCGCGCTACTGCCATAATCGCGCGGTGAGCGCGAAGCCTCTCGAAGGGGTGCTGGTCGTCGACCTGTCCCGTTATCTGCCGGGGCCCTTGGCGGCGAAGATGCTCGCCAATCTGGGCGCCCGGGTGATCAAGGTCGAAGAGCCGGAGTTCGGCGATCCGGTTCGCGCCGCACCTCCGATCGAGCGCGGTGCGAGTACCCTCGCGCGATTGCTTCTGGCCGGCGTCGAGAGCGTGGCGATGGATCTCGGGAGGCCGCAGGCGCGAGCCGCGCTCGAAGCGATCCTCGCTCGAGCCGATGTCCTGCTCGAGAGCTTCCGGCCCGGCAAGCTCGCCGACTTCGGACTGCGTCCCGAATCGTTGACCGAGCGGCATCCTCGCTTGATCGTGTGCTCGCTCTCGGGCTGGGGCGGCTTCGGCCCGGCGAGCGGCCGCGCCGGCCACGACCTGACCTATCAGGCCGCCGCCGGTGCCCTGGCCGCGAC
>CALZIK010000141.1 GCA_945787635.1 Thermoanaerobaculia bacterium
GCTACAACGCGGGCAAGCCACGGGCGCCTCCGCCCGAGATTCGCTTCCGCATGTAACCAACTGCCCTGCACCGGCATCTACAATGACAAGGCTCGCGATACGCTTGCTGTCGGAATGCGCGAACACCTGACTAAAAGCCCCTGCATGGCGTCAACCCCCTCGAGCCGAGGACCGGTCGACGCGAAGGTCGACCACTGCAACGCAGGGCGAAAGCACCAAAAGGAAGGACGGTTGAAACAAGCAACTCTCAGTGTTGGACTCGCACTCTTGTTCGTGCCGATGCTGGCCGCGGTCGAAAATGCCGCGGTGAATCGCCCACGTCCCAACCTCGCCGGCGCCTGGACTCTCAACGACGCAATGAGCGAGACGGCGCACGAGAAAATGCGTGAGCTCGTGACCGGGCGCCGCAGCGCGCGGGGCGGATTCGGGGGTCCCCCGAGTGGCACCGGGAGAGGCGGCCGTCCGGGCATCGAAGGTTGGGGCGGGCGCCGTGGCGGACCTCGGGAAGGACAGGGTGAGGGCGGGCCGCAAGCCGGCCTCGACCGGGGCGTCGACGCCCTCGCCGTGAGCCAGACCTTCGACCAGCTCTCGATCACCTATTCCGACGACCGTCTGCGCATCCTCTTCACAGACGGCCGCAAGGACGAGCGCGACGGCCCGCTGGGAAAGGTAATCACCAAGGCCAGGTGGACCAAACAGGGTGCGCTCGAGGTCGGGTCCAAGTCCCGACAAGGCAAGACCACCGAGATCTACCGGCTGGATAAGGAGAGCGGGCGGCTCCTGGTCGACATCACCGTGGCCGGCCCAATGGGTGAGATCACTTTCCTGCGCACCTACGATCGATCAAAGGAAGCCGAGGAGATCCCCGAGGGCGACGGCTAGCCGGCCCGGAATCACGCCGACCGGGCGCCGATCCTCACGGTGCCAAACCCTTTCTACCTCTCGCCGGCTACCTACTCCAGGGGTTCCTGGATCGTCCGCAGATACTCGAGCAGGTCATCTATCTTCCGGCGCACCAACTCCTCCTGGTCGCCGTCGCGGCCTGGCTCCTGAAAGGTCAAGCCCCAGATCGGCATCTCGCGAGTGCCGTGGCCGCGAAGCTCTTCACGGCCGTCGATCACGGCCTCGAGGCGGGCGCTCGGAAAGTCGAGCGTGCCGGAGTCGTCCGACCGCGGCCGCGAGAGCTCGGTCAGGTCCGCCGGAGCGGTCTTGAGATCTCTCGCCAGCGGACCGTCGCCGTGACCTTCGAGTCCGTGGCAGGCCGCGCAGTGGATCTGGAACAGGAGAGCGCCGCGGCCGCGCGCCTGCTCGAGCTCGCTGTCGAAATCGGCTGGCTCCCGGCCGACCGGCTCCTGGGCGGCCCTCAACGCCGAAGCACCGGCTACCCAGAGCAAGGCCACGATGGCAAGCGACAGAAATGCCCGCACTTGGAAAACACTATCCGCGGGCGAGCGTTCGGAAAACCCGCAGAGGGACGGGCCGGAGCCCCACTCCGCCGGGTGGTACAAGAATCCTTTCATTCCGCATCCTTGACCGCCATCCTGACGACCGGTAGGCTGACGCACGGTATTACGCCAGTGAAGCGCAGGAGGATTCCGACATGGCACCAATGAGAAGCACCGAACAGGTGGACACCGTCCGTCGTAAGCTGCTGCGGTCGTCGATGGTCGCCGGAGGCTTTCTGGCCGCCGGTCATCTGCCCTACGCCAAGCCGGCGGTCAAGAGCTTCTTCGGGGTGCGTGGCGCCTGGGCTCAGGTCTCCATCTTCAGCGCCCAGTTCACCGGCAGCCTGCCCGACCAGGGAGGGGGGCTCGGCACGGGACAGGACGCCTGGACCTTCACCACCACGATGCCCAACACTCAGTTGACGATCAACGTGATGGTCACCGGAGGCGGTCCCACGACGCCCGAAATCGGCCTCTTCGCGCCCGGAGTCATGACCACCGGAATCAACTTGCTCACGGGTACGGGGGGCGGCTACAACGGGGCTGTGCCGGTCGTCATCATGGTGGCGGCAGCGGGCGTCTACACCCTGGCGGTCGAAGACAGCACCAGCAACGCGTTTCAAAACGCCTTCTCCTACAAGCTCGACGTCGTAGCCAGCCTGCCGATCGTCCCCGGCAGCAAGCTGATCACGAGCGGGCCGGAAACGCTCGCCCCGGGCGGCAGCGGCTAGCCGGCCGGCACCTGTTTTCACAAGCGGTCGAACTCCGCCTCGACCGTTTTCGGTTCGTCCACGGAATGTCAGTCGACACGGAGTCGACCGCTAGAACGGCCGGAAAGTTGTCGGATCCCTTAGGGCTTCAGCACCGGCTCGAGCCTCACCGTGAGTTGGCCGTCCGGGAAGATGGAGAACCCATCTCGGAACACCACGGCGACACCCGCTCGCAGGAGCAAGTCGCCATCCGGGCCCACCACCCCGTAGTTCGGTCCCACGGTGATCGTGTCACAGACGACGAACTCCTCGGCGCTCATGACCGTATCGTCCTGAAGGGTCAAGTTGTCACCGTCCGGCGCCGGGCACATGCCGCCCGGCATCACCACCACCAACGTATCGCTGGCCGCGGCGCTGGTGCCCGATGACGATGTCATCGGTCCTGTCGTGTTGATGTAGGAGCCCGGTACGGACGCCGTGACGTCTACCTGAACCACACAGTCATCGCCGGCCGGCAACTGCCCGCCCGAGACGCTCACGACGTTCGAGCCCGTAACCGCGCCCAACGTCGCGCCGGCGCAGTCGGTACCGATGTCGGGCGACGTTGCGACGGTCATGCCGGGGGGCAGGTTGTCCGTGATCGAAAGGCCGGTAACCGCAAACACGCTCGCCGAGTTGTCGATCAAGAAGGTCAAGGCGCTGCGTCCTCCCGGAGCGATGAAGTCTGGGAGGAAGACCTTGAACAGGGACGGCGGCGGATCGACCTCGAGCAGAGCGGTCGCGGGGGACGACACCGGCAGCCCCGCCTGCGACAGCTCACTGGTCGTGTTGAGGAAGGTGCCCCCTCCGGAGCCGCCGGGTACCAGGAGATTGACGGCGAAGGTGCACGAGCCGCCCGGCAAGAGGTTGCCGCCGCTGAAGGTCAGCACCGACGTCCCTGAGATTACCGAACCGGGGCCACAGGGGTTGGCCGGCTGACCGGTCGCCGTCAGACCCGGAATGACGTCATCGAGGTTGTCGAGAAACGCCAGGTCGGCGACCGAATCCATCGTGGACAGATTCTCGATCGTGAAGGTCAGAACCGGCGTACCGGTCGGCTTGGTCAAACCGTCAAAGAACTTGGTGAAATTGAAGAAGTCGATCAGGAGATCGTCCGAAGCGGGCTCGCCGGTGACCGCGAGTCCGTCGATCATGCCGGTGAGCATCGAGGTCGTGTTGGTGATCGTGGTCCCGAAGGGCACCGCAGCTGGAACTTGAACCGTGACGCTGAACGAACACTCGCCGCTGGTGAAGCTCCCGCCGGAGAAACTCAGGACGCTGGTGCCACTTAGCGTTCCGCCGCAGGTCCCGGAATCGAGCGGCGGCACCGCGGCGAGCCCGGCCAGAGCGGCGCCGAGATCGTCGGTAAACGCGAGACCGGTTGCGGTCTCGGAACTGAGCGAGCTAAGGCTGAACTCGAGCGTCACCGTGCCGCCCGGCGCCACCGGATCGTCGGTGAAATCCTTGGTCAGCAGGAGATCCTCGTTGGCGACGACCAGGTTGTCGGTGGCGTTCGGAAAGAACATCGCAGACGAATCGGCGCCGCGCACGCCCGGCTCGACCGGAGCCATGGGAGGCTCGCCGATGACCGCCGAGAAGAGTCGGGTCCGGTTGGGGTACGTCCCCGATGGCGTTGCCGGCGGTACCAGCAGCGGCACCGAGAAGCTGCAACTATCCGAGCCCTCGGGGCCGCCGGTCGGAGGCAGGCTACCGCCCGAGAACATCAGGACGCCAGCCCCAAAGCTCAACGCCGAGCCGGCGCCGCACGGGGTCGCGGGCAGCGCGCCGCCAGGTGCGAGGCCAAGGACGACATCCGGATCCAGCACGTCCTCGAAGAAGATGTCGCTGACGGGGTTCGGGCTCTGGTTCGTGATCACGAACTCGAGCGTGACCGTGCCACCGGCGATCACCGGGTCGTCGGTGAACTCCTTGGTCAGTGTCAGCCCGCCCACCACGAGCTCGGCCTGGGCCTTGTTCCCAACCGTGTTGACGCCGCCCACCGTGGCGACGACGTTCGAGGTCTCGTTTTGATACGAACCCGGTGAGGCTGCCGCGGGCACGTCGAGCGTGACGCTAAAGGTGCAGATTTCGCCCGGAGTCAGCGTGCCGCCGGTGAAGGTCAGGTTGGTCGTGCCGCTGATCAAGGAGCCGGTACCGCACACGTCGGCTTTCGGCAGGTCGTTCGCCGAAAGACCGGCCAGGCCCGTGGTGCCCACCAGATCGTCGGTGAACGCGATCGCTGTGGCGTCGCTTGGAGCCTCTAGGTCGTGCTCGATGGAAAACTCGAGAGTGACCGTGCCGCCGGGAAGTGCCGGATCGTCGGTGAAGTCCTTGGTGAGCCGCGGCGCACCCACGATGACCAGATCTCCGCTTGCCGCGGGGCCGGTCACAGGCTGTCCAATCAGCTCGAGTGCAGACGTCCTATCACCGGCACCAGAGGCTGTTCCGGTGATCTCCGAGGTGGTGTTGGTGTAGGTCCCGGCGGCAACGCCGCCGGGCACGTCGAGAACTACGTCGAAGGTGCAGGAACCCCCGGCCGCCAGGCTGCCGCCGGTGAAGATGAGCATCGTGGCGTCTGGCGGAAAGTTGGGAAACGGCGGGCTCGGGGAGCTGTCGTTGAGGTCGAACACGGTCAGCTCGGATCCTGATCCGCAGGGGTCGACCAGCGGTGCCGGATCCAGCCCAGTCGCGTCGACGAGACCATTGGCGGCCAGGCCCGGGATCGCGGTGTTGAGATCGTCGGTGAACTCGAGATCGGAGAGTGCGTCGGCGCTCGGGTTGGTGATCGTGAAGCGCAGGGTCACCGAGCCGCCCGCACCGACCGGATCGTCGATAAACTCCTTCGTGAGAATCGGCAACTCGCTGACGAAGAGTCGGTCGGTCGCCTTGTTGCCCACGACCGCTTCGCCTCCTATGGTGGCCGTGATCGCACTGGTGGTATTCGTGTAGGCACCGTCGTTGGCGGATCCGGGCACGCCGAGCGACAGGCTGAAGGTGCAAGAGCCCTCAGCCGCCAGGCTGCCACCGGTCAGGCTTAGAACCCCGGTACCGGCCGCGAACGCCAGCGAGGAGCCCGCGCCGCAGGGTGAGGCCGGCAGGGCGCCGCTCGGCGCCAGGCCGGTGAGCGAGCCCAGGGGGTCGAGATCGTCGTTGAACGAGATGGCGGTCGCCGGAAAATCCCGGCTCGGGTTGTTGATCGTGAACTGGAGAGTCACCGTTCCGCCCGGCGCTACCGGATCGTCGGTGAAAAGCTTTTCCAGAAACAATGTCGCGACGTCGAGCGCCGCGGTGGCGAAGCCGCTCGAGACCGGCGAACCGGATCCGCTCAAGAGCTCGCTGGTGGTGTTGACGAAGACCCCCGTGGTGTCGGTGGTGACGTCCACGGCGACCGTGCAGGTCGACTCGGCGCCGATGGAACCCTCGATCAGCGAAATGGCGTTGTCGGGGTCCGCACCCGATCCAAGGACGAGCGTGCCGCCACAGGTGTTGGAGACGTTGGCCGGAGTGGCGAAGACCATGCCGGCCGGGAAGATGTCGGTGAAGTTCAGCGAGCTGTGCCCGATTCCGCTGGAGATCGCAATCTCCAGCGTGCTGGTGCCGCCGACCGGAATCGTGCTCGGCGTGAAGCTCTTGGAGAACCCCGGGCGTTCCCCGTCGACGACGAGGTCCGCGGTGGCACCGGGATCCGACCCGACGCTCGACGAAAGACTCGACGAGACGTTGGTATGCGTACCCACGGTGGAACTGGTGACATTGACCCGCACGGTGCACGCGCTCCCGGGGCCGAGGTCGCCACCGCTGAAGCTGATCAGGGTGCCGCCGTCCGGAGCGTTGACTACTCCGTTCGTGCAATCGGTCATGGCGCTCGACGGCGTCGCGATCAGGATGTTTATTAACGACAGGTCGTCGGTGAAGGCGAGAGCGGCCAGCGGAGCGATCCCCGTATTGGTGAGAACGAACTCGAGAGTGCTGGTGCCCCCCTGGCCGATGGTCCCGGGGTTGAAGGACTTGCTGAAGGTGGACGAGGCGGCCGCCTCGACAAAGCCGAAGTCGTTGACCAGGCTCCGGGGCTCGACGTCCGTCAAGTTCGGGAAATACCGGGTCGGCGTGATCGCCACCGCGCAAGCGCCGAGCTGCGGGTCGGTGGTATCCACCGAAACTCGATAGCAGACCGGGGCGGACACGGTGCCAATGGGTAGGTCGGACGCGGAGATTTCTTCAAAGGAATAGAACCCGTCCATAACCGTGCTCGTGGTCGCCAGAACCGGGTCTCCTTCGTCCACGGTATTGCTGCAGTCGTTGTCAGAGAGCAGATTCACGGTGATGTCAGGCAGGCCCTCGCCGGCGTCGAACGCACCGTTGACGGTGCCGTCGTCGCACCAGACGGTATCCCCGATGCCGGGGCGAACGACGTCCACCTGGTAGTCCTCGACCTCGCCGTCGAAGGCGAAACCCGCCGGGCCGATCACACTCACGGTACCGCTGTCTCCGCCGCTCAGGCCCGCACCGAGCGAGGTCAGCCGAAAGCGCGCGAAGGTCGGGCCCAGCACGGGGTCCGCCGGGACGGCGAACGACAGAGCATTCGGTCCGGCCGAAACAGACGTATCCGCGAAGATGTGCTCACCGGGATCGTCCCACGTGCCGTCGGCGTTGAAGTCGACCCAAGCGTTCAAGACGCCAGGCCCGGACGCAACCACGGTGATCTCCGTGGTGCCGCCCCGGATCAGGGCGGTTTTGAACATCACTCCGTCCTCGTCGTCGCCGTTATCGCCGTCGGAATCGACGTCGTCGCCGGTGGCGTCGGCATTCTGATGGCCGTCCGGATCGGCATCGACCCCGGCGCCCAGAAACAAACCCGAGCCGAGCTCGTGGCGCGCGCCGTCATTGGACAGAAGGGTCGGATACTCGCCCGCCGTTGCAAACCGGGGATCCGGCGCGTCGCCGAAGTCCAGGGATTGGACGGTGGTGTTCACGGCGATCGAGTCGTTCTTCCCATTCAAGTCGGTGGTAGGCGACGAAACCGAAGCGTTATTGGTGAGTGACCCCGTCGTGGCCGTGTTCACCGTCACCTCCACCGTGATCGCCGGCGCCGGAGATCCCGCCATCGTCAGTCCCGAACGCGTGCACGTCACCACGCCCATGGCCGCCCCGCACATCCACCCGGTGCCCGTCGCGCTCACGAACGTCACGCCCGCAGGCAACGTGTCCGTCACCGTGACCGTCGCTGCATCGTCAGACGGCCCGAGGTTCGACACCGTTAGCGTATAGGTCAGGTTGTTGCCCGCAATCACCGGATCCGGCGAGTCGCTCTTCGTGATCCCAAGATCCGCTGAAGGGCTCACCGTGACCGCATAGTCCTCCACTTCGCCGTCATTGGCCGGGCCGCCGCCGGGGCCCATCACTCCCGAAGAGCTCAGCCGGAAGCGCGCAAAGGTCGAGCCCAGAGCCGCTCCAACGGGAACCGTGACCGGCACCGAAGCGGTGCCACCCGGGTGAGCGAAGACAAAGATCTCGCCCGGCCCAAACGAGCCATTGCCGTCGAAATCAAAGAAATAGTCCAAGGTGCCCGCGGCGGACGCCGTGACGCTGACCGTCGTGGCTTCACCCACGACCAGCGCGTTGGGAAACGTCACGCCGTCTTCGTCGTCCACGGCCGTGACGTCGTCGCCGGTGCCGTCGAGCGGCGTGTTGGCGTCCGGCTCCGCATCGCGGGCGGCTCCCAACATCGGACCGGCTGCGAGATGGTGAGCTCCACCCGAAGCCAGAGTCGTCAGGTAGCTGTCTGGATCATCCCCGAAATCACAGGCCGCGGCCGCGGCCTGCTCGCAGGTTCCGGCGCCGTCGCACTCCGCGAGCGTGCAGACGTTTTCATCCGTGTCGGTGCACATGGAGCCGGACGGCACGAAGGGACCGGCCATCTGGTCACACATCCCGGCTCCGTCGCAGGCGGCGGTCGTGCAGTCCGACGGGTCGGTGTCGGTGCACGCGGTGCCCATCGTCACCGGCACGGTCTGGTCGCACGTCCCCTCTCCGTCGCACTCCGCGGCCGTGCATTCCATACCATCCGTGTCGGTGCACATCGTGCCCGGTTGCAGAAAAGTCTCGACGCACATGCCATCGATACAGTCAGACATCAGGCATTCAGACGAGGCCGGGGGGCAGTCCTCGGGCCCCTCGCAGACAAGCTCCCCAGCCGTTGCCGGCGCCGCAGCTGCCGCCAGTGAAGCAAACAGCACGAGACCCATCAAGCGCAACGTTCGGCGCCGGAGAGAGCCGCCCAGAGTTCGGATAT
This sequence comes from Thermoanaerobaculia bacterium, assembly GCA_945787635.1. Lineage (GTDB taxonomy): Bacteria > Acidobacteriota > Thermoanaerobaculia > Multivoradales > JAHEKO01 > CALZIK01. The sequence goes on from CALZIK010000141.1 coordinate 8,487, forward strand.
GACGGCGGTGAAGTCGCGTGTAGAAACCCATGCTTACGTCTCCTTGAACTGGTGGCAACCGCCGTGAGAGGGCGTGTCGAACGCCAAGGGCCTTTTTCTGCAAGTCCCGCTAGTCTAGCGCAAGAACACCCGTCACATCCTGACGCATCGCTCCTTTTGCATGGAAGTAATCTTCCGGCTCCCGAAGAGCCCGCCCTGAACGGCGGGCACGCTGAACGCTGTCCTCAAAACCCTACAGCGCGGCGCTCTGTTCGGGCACGATCTCGGCTCGGAAACTTCCACCGGCGGAAACCGTAAAGCCGTCGCCCAGCGCGATCACCTGGCCGGCCCGAAAGATCGCCTCGGAGGCGACCACGAAGCCGGCTCCGGCGGTGAGTGACTCACACGCGTGGAACACCTCGGGCGCCGTGACCACCTGGGGGTCCAGGGCGACGTCCGCCAGGCAGGCGTCGAAGACCGCGGTCAAGTCCCGATCGCCGGCGACCGCGAAGCCGTAGGTGAGATCCAGGCCGACGGCCGCGGCGCTCTCCTCCCAGCCGACGAAGGCCGAGCCGGAGGCGGCCGTCGCGGAAAGCTCAAAGGCGATGCCGTTGGCGAGAGTTTCAGCGCAATCTCCGGCGCAATCGATGCCACCGGGAAAGCTCGTGACCTGCCCGCCGCCGGACCCGGCAAGTGCCACCTCGATCTCGGAAACCGGAATCAAGGTCACCGGAGCCACGGCGGAGGCGGCCAGGGACATGGGCGAACCGGCTTCCTCCACGCCGAGCATGAGGTCGGAAGTACCGGGCACAGCGTTGGTGTCGAACGAGAAACTGAAGAGCGTGCCCCAGTCGAGCTCGTTGCCGGGCGGCGCCTGCCAGGTGATGTCGCCGACGCCGAGGACCGCCGCCCAGTCGTTGCCGGGGATCGAATCCACGTCGCCGAACCACGCGTTCCGGACCAGCGCCCCAGAGGGCAGGGGAACGATCAAGGAGTCGATCCGGCGGTCGAAGTCGAAGTTCATCAGGGCGTATTCGTAGTGGGTGAAACCGCTTGGCAAAACCGACGACATCACCGCCAGCTGGAGCTCGCCCTCGTCGGGAGTGGTTGCAATCGTCACGTTGGCGGCGCCCGGGGGCGGCGCAGAGGGATCGACCCAGGTGTCGAGCACCGAGCCCCGGGTCAGCTCGAGATCCGTGAAGGGGAACGTCCAGCTTCCGTCGAAGGCCGGCGCCACCCCCCGATGGCCCATGCTGTTGTAGATGTCGATATCGCCTTGAACCAGGTACCAGGCCTCGACCCGGTACTCGGCTCCGGCAGTCCCGAGATCGCCGACCGCTGTGCCGAGGCGATGCTCGAACGGATCTAGATGATCCGAAGAGCCGTGGTCTCGAAAATCGTCCACCGGCGAGCCGTCGAAATGCGAGCCGATGCGCGTCCAGGCGCCGGTCGAGGCCGTGACCTCATCCCGCAGCGCCAGAAACGTGCGGTTGGCGTTGGTCGAAGCGCCGTAAAGATCGGTGCAGTCGTTGAAGAGCACCTGATCGGCCTGGCAGTCGCAGGGCGGGGTGTTGCCCGAAAAGAATGCGTGCTTGACGCCCGATCGACCGATCTGCCGAATGCGACCGTTCGCCGTGCGATAGAGGTGCATCACCAAAAAGGGGTGCTGGCCGATGACCGTGAACGAACCGAAGCCGTCGGGAGCGATCGAGCGGTACCAGGGCACGTCGGCGGTTCCGACGTTCTGGAGGCGCACCGCCGGCGCGAACGCCACCCGCTCGGAATCGTGGTAGGTCTCGTCGACCGACGTCATGCTCTCAAGCAGGACGTCGACGGGCCCGTTGAAATCGGCCACGCAGGACCCCCCGCTGCCGCTCGGTCCCGCGGTCCCCGCTCCAGTGGCCAACCTCCCCGGCGCTCGGACTTTCGCCCGGACGTGCGCCTCGCCGACCGTGAGCCCTTCAAGCTCGGGCCGTTCGAGTCGTCGTGCGAGCTGCTTCGAGAACCGCAAATCCATGTTCATGAAGAGAAACTCGGTCCCGTCCCGACTCGCTTGCGGGTGGGGGTTGTCGAGCAGGAACACCAGGCTGCCGTCGGTTGCTCGCAGCTCGAAGGCATTGGGAGGCAGGCCGGGATGCAGCTCGAAGCCGGCGAGCGAGACGAGATCGCCCGGCCACGCGAGCTCGAATGAGCCCGCATGGACGAGATAGCCCGACACCGGCCCGCGGTAGGAACCGTTCGGGAGGGCGAGAGCCAGAGCCGAAGTCTCCAGTACGGGAAACTCCATGGCAGCCGACTCGTGTGCGTGCGCGCTTGTTGCACTCGACTTCGGCTCTTCCACGGAGCTGTGCACCGTGATCCCGAGGTCGCCGAGCAGATGTGTATTGAGCCGGATCTCGGTTCGACCGCCCGCGAGCTCGACCGGCCCCGGGCTCACGGCAACGGCGGGGGCGATGGCAACCAGGACCATCGCGATCCAGAAGTGCAGTCGGTTCAGGGGGCGCATGCCGGATCGATCATAGCCTCACCGATCGCGTGTGAGATGATCGGGCGCTCCAATGAATCGCAGCTCCGATTGCCCGGTCTTTCAGCCGGGGCGCCTGGCCGCTCTCGGCGGTTTTCTCCTCTGTCTCGGCCTTGCGACCGGGTGCGCAAAACCGTCCGCAGAGCAACGCCCGGCGGACACTCGCTCCGTCACCGTTGGAGCCGGTTCGCTTCTCGTTACCGGCGGCACGGTGGTGACGATGGATCCGGCCGGAACGATCCACGAAGACGGCGCAGTGGCGATCGAAGGCGGCCGGATCGCGGCGGTCGGGCCCCGCGCCGAGCTCGAGGCGTCGTACCCCGACGCCCAGCGCGTTGACGCCGCGGGCGGCATCGTCCTTCCCGGCCTGATCAACGCCCACACCCACGCACCGATGGTTCTCTTCCGGGGACTCGCCGACGACCTCGAGCTCATGGACTGGCTCGAGAATCACATCTTCCCGGCCGAGGCCGAGCACGTGGACGAGGAGTTCGTGCGGGTGGGAACGCGGCTCGCCTGCCTGGAGATGCTCTCGGGCGGAATCACCACCTTCGTGGACGGCTACTACTTCGAGGACGCGATCGCCGAAGAGGCAGAAGCCTGCGGGATGCGGGGAGTGCTGGGCTCGACTCTGATCGGCTTTCCTGCGCCCGACAACAAGACCTGGAACGACGCGGTCGCCTACGCCCGCGCCTTCGTCGAGAAATGGCGTGGACACCCGACGATCACCGCGGCGCTCGGCCCGCATTCGGCCTACACGCTCTCGGCCGAGCAGCTCCTCGAGGCCCACGCGCAAGCGAGCGAGCTCGACGCGCCGCTTCTAATTCATCTGGCCGAGGACCGAGGCGAGATCGAGCGCGTGACCGCGGCCACCGGCATGACCTCGATCGACTTCCTGGAGAGCCTCGGAATCCTCGACGAGCGCATGACCGCGGCCCACGTCGTCTGGCCGAGCCCGAGCGAGATCGGGCGGCTCGCCGAGCGTTCGGTCGGTGTCGCCCATTGCCCGCAGTCGAACATGAAGATCGCCGCCGGAGTGGCCCCGGTCGCGGCGATGCTCGACGCCGGCGTCGCGGTCGGCCTCGGCACCGACGGCGCGGCCTCGAACAACGATCTCGATCTTTGGCAAGAGATCGACACCGCCGCCAAGCTGGCCAAGGTGACGACCGGCGACCCGACCGTCGTGGACGCGCGCCAGGCGATGGCGATGGCGACGATCGAAGGCGCCCGGGCGATCCATATGGACGATGAGATCGGCTCGCTCGAGGTCGGCAAACGTGCGGATCTCATCGCCGTCGCGGCCGACGCGATCCACCAGCAGCCGCAGCCGGCGACCGGCAACCCGTATTCGTTGTTGGCCTACGCGACCAAGGCGGCGGACGTGCGGACGGTGATTGTCGAGGGGCGCGTGGTGGTCGAAGACGGGCGCGTCCTGACTCTGAACCGGGAAGCCGTTTTGGCGGACGCCGCGCGGATCCGGCGTCGGATCTCGAATGCCGCGAGCGAGTAGCGCTCGCCGGTCGATCCAACCGTCTCGACCGAAGGGGAGGCGGTCGACACCGAGATCGATCGCCACAACCGACGCGGCTGGACTTCGCTGATGGCGGCCTTCGACAAGCTCCGCATCCTGCTGCTTCAGATTCGCGACGCGGATGATCCGGTGATCGAGGAGGAGCGGGTCGCGTTCGCGGAAAAGTCCGGTCTGGACGTCGATCAGATCCTCCTCCACAACCTTCTCGACGGTCCTCCGACACACGAGGAAGTCGAACGATGCGACGCCCTGATGGTGGGCGGGAGCGGCGACTACTATGTGTCCAAGCGGCACATCCCGAACTTCGAGGAGCTCAACAGGTTCTTCAGGCACGTTGCCGACAGCGGCTACCCGACGTTCGCGAGCTGCTTCGGCTTCCAGCTCATGGTGCAGGCGCTCGGCGGCGAGATCGTGCACGACCCGGCCAACATCGAGATCGGCACGCTGGTCCTCTCGCTCACCGACGCAGGAGCCACTGATCCGCTCCTCGGCAACCTGCCGGAGACGTTCTCGGCCCAGCTCGGCCACAAGGACCGGGCCGAGCGGCTGCCCCCCGGCTACGACAACCTCGCCATGAGCCCTCGCTGTGCCCTGCAGGCGTTCCGAGTGCCCGGCAAACCCATCTGGGCGACCCAGTTTCACCCGGAGCTCGACGGCCACACCAACCGCGGCCGTTACCTGAGGTACCTCGAGGGCTATTCCGAACACTTGAGCCCGCGAGAGCGAGAACGGGCGCTCAACAATTACCATGAAAGCCCGGAGACCGAGCAACTCTTGCGCGGCTTTCTCGAGCTGGTCTTCGACTGACCGGCGTCTTCCAAGGAGTTCAGCTCATGGCCCATCTGGAACCGCTTCCCGCCGACGCCAACGCCCGGCTCTCCGAGGCCTTCGCCACCTTCGAACGTATCCTCGGCTTCGTTCCGAACAGCCTTCTCACCATGCAGCGCTGCCCAGAGATCGTCGAGGGGTTCGACGCGCTGACCCGCTCGATCATGCGTGAGGACGGGGGCGTCGATCTCGGCTTTCTGCGCCTGGCGGCCCACCTTTCGAGCCGAGCCGCAGGCTGTCGATACTGCGAAGCCCATTCGCTGGTGGCGGCTCGAATCCACGGCGTGAGCGACGAGAAGGTCGACGCGATCTGGGACTACAGGACCTCGCCACTCTACTCTGAGGCCGAGCGTGCGGCGCTCGATTTCGCCGCCGCCGCCGGCGCGACGCCCAACGCCGTCGACGACGAAGTCATGGCGAACCTCAAGAAGCACTGGAGCGAAGAGCAGATCGTACGCATCCTCGCGGCCCTAAGTCTCTACGGATTCCTCAACCGGTGGAACGACTCGATGGCGACCACGCTCGAGGCCGCCCCGAAAGAGATCGCCGATCGCGCCCTCTCGGCGCGCGGCTGGAACGAAGGCAAGCACCGGTAGGCGTCGGGTTGTGCGGTCGACGCCCCTGTTGACCGTCTTTCTCTACAACCGGACGGTCGACACGGAGCTCGACCCCCACAGGTTGAAAACCAGTCGGGAAGGGGACACCAGGGAATCGTGTCCCCGATGCTGCTAAACTTCCACGTTCTCGCAACTTATCCCTCCCCGAGACCCACCATGCTCCGAGTCGTCCAACAGAACACGCATACCCGCGAGCTCCCCTACTTCGTCCAGACCACCCGCCCGGTGACCTTCGGCGCCGGCTTCCATGACCAGGAAGGCGTCGGTCTCGACGGCTTCACCTGGATGTCCGAGCGCGGCTCGATCGGTTTCGAGCCGGATTCCGCGGTCCGCTACCTAGAGTTCGAGGTCTTTTGCGAGTTCTACGACCTTTCCCAGGTCTTGACCGCGACCAATCAGGGCGGCTCTCACGAGCTGGCCCTCGTGCGCGGCTGGAACCGCGTCTCGCTCCCGGTGGTTCCCGCGAGCGAGACCGTCGAGCTCGAGGCCAACAAACCCTATCCCCGTGAGTACTATCCCGGCGACCCACGCACCCTGTCGGTGCGCTACCGGCTGCCGCGCTTGCACCAGGACGCCGAACGCCATCGGCACGTCACCCAGCAGCATTCGAACACCGTCCTCAACCGCCGGGAGATGCTCGACGGCGAGCACTTTCTGAACTCGACGGCTCCCGCTCTCGGCATCGACATGTACGGGGTCTGCAACGTCAAGCCGGCCTGCGTCTACTGCGAGTGGGACTTCTCGAAAGCCCAGGAAGGCGAGTACGTGGACGCGCCGTTCGACGCAAACTTGCTCGAGGAGTGGGGCGAGTTCTTCGACAACTCGAAGGATCTCATCAATTGCTCGATCGGCGAGCCGTTCATGATGAAGAACTTCGACGAGCTGATGGATGTCTTCGGCGATCGCGGCAAGTTTCTCGAGATCACCACCAACGGCCAGATCCTGACCGACAAGAACATCGACAAACTCCTCGGCCGCAATATCGACCTCTACATCTCGCTGGACGCCGGCACGCCCGAAACCTACTCGAAGCTGCGCAACGACCGCTTCGACGACATCCTAGTGAACCTCAAGCGGCTCATCCAGGCCAAGGGCGGCTCCGGCCAGCTGCCCCGCATCAATCTCGTCTTCATGCCGATGAAGGTCAACGTCCACGAGCTCGAGGACTTCATCAAGCTCTGCGCCGAGCTCGACGTCGATCGAATGATCCTGCGCCCACTCAACTACAGCGAGATCACCAACCTCGACTGGGAGCGCGGCGGCTACCGCTTCAGCTACCGCAACGAGCTTCTACCGTTCGACCAGCTGGCCCGCACCAGCGCGCTGGCCGAGCATCTGGCAAAGCAGTATGGCGTCGAGATCTCGGACCAGATGGACTTCGGCAGCGCCGAAAAGGCCGCGTTCGCGCACGAGTTCGCGCCTGACGAAGACGGCCAGGACGACGGCGAGCCGGCGACAGAGAGCCGCGATGATAGTCGGCCAGCCGCGGCCGACCCGGTGGTCGAGATCTCGGGCAATCCCATCGCGATGACCGCGATGGAGGTCGCGCCGAGCGCCGAGCCCGAGCTTCCCTCCCTGGGCGAAGACCAGGTGCCGATCTGCACCGAGCCCTGGAAGAGCCTCTACATCCTCCGGCGCGGCGTGCTGCCCTGCTGCTACGGCTCGGCCCGCGCGGGACAGATGGACGAATATCGCGACGCCTGGAACTCACAGCTGTTCCAGGATCTGCGCCGCGAGCTCTCCGCCGGCCGATTCCACTACTACTGCCTCGATTCCCAGGCCTGTCCTCTGGTGCGCAAGGCCGAGGCCGCCGGGCGACTGCCTCGCGCCCAGATCGTCTTCATGCGCTTCTGGACCAAGTGGTACTGGCTCGACCGGCGCCTCTGGGGCTTGCCCGGGAAATACCTCTTCGAGCCGATCAAATGGCTGAGCATTCGCGTGCTGCGCACGATGAGCGAAGAAGGCTACGTCACGCGCGTCTTCAAGCGGTACCTGGCCCGGTTCCGCGGCGCGACGACGTAGACGAGCCGGCCACTTGTACCGTCGGGCCTACGTGCCCGAAGGCGCCGAGCCGCCTACAAGGTAGCGTCGGGCGCCCCTGCCCGACGTCTTCCCAACCACACCCAAGTCGTCGCACATAGACGTGCGACGCTACCTCCGAAAACGAGCGGCCGAGTAGCGGTCGACCTCCGTGTCGACCGTCTGCTCCTACACCGGCACCAGGACCGGGTAGTCGGGCTCCCACATGGCCTCGTCCACCCGGCGCGCGACCTCTTCCGGCGCGCCGGCTTGCTCGGCGACCTCCTGCACTACCGCGATGGCGACCGCCCGGGTCACTTCGCGCAAGCGCGACACCGCCGGATAGAGCGCGAACGCCGCGAGCTCGGCTTCGGAGACGCTGTCCGCCAGGGCCCGCGCCGCGGCCGCGAACATTGCGTCGGTGACCTCGCTGGCCTCGGCCACGAGCGCCCCCAGGCCGATGCCGGGAAAGACGAAGGCATTGTTGCCCTGTCCGATCCGGTGGCGTTTCCCGTCGTGCGAGACCGCCTCGAACGGACTCCCGGTCGCAATCAGCGCCCGGCCGTCGGTCCAGGCGATCACGTCGCTGGGCACCGCCTCGGAGAGGCTGGTCGGGTTCGAGAACGGGAAGATCAGCGGCCGCTGCGCATGAGCGGCCATCGCGCGAACCACGTCCTCGTCGAACATGCCCGGCCGGCCGGAGGTGCCGATCAAAACCGTCGGGCGGTACCCGGCGACGAGCTCCGCCAGGCTCTTGCCGGCTTCCAGACCCGCGGAACGGGCCAGCTCGTCCGGCCAGGCGAGCGCCGGCTTCAAACCGGTGAGATCGTTACGACTCGCAAGAAGCGGCCCACGGGAATCAAGCACCGCGACCGCGCGGGTGAGAGCCTCGCCCTCGAGGCCTTCGGCGGCGAGCGCCGCTCGAAGCTGAAAAGCGATCCCGCCGCCGGCGGCTCCGGCGCCGACGATCAAGACTCGATGCTCGTTGAGCACCTGTCCGGTGATCCGCCCGGCCGCGAGAATACCGGCGAGAGCCGTCGCACCCGTGCCCTGGACGTCGTCGTTGAACGAAAGCGCCCGCGACCGATACCGCTTCAGTAGCTCGTGAGCGTTCTCGTTGCGAAAGTCCTCCCACTGCACCAGCGCACGGGGATACAGAGCAGCCACCGCATCCATGAACTCCTCGATCAGCTCGAAGTACTCGTCGCCGGTGAGCCGCGGCTGCCGGTAGCCGAGGTAAAGCTCGTCGTCGAGCAGCTCCTGGTTGTTGGTGCCCACGTCGAGCGACACCGGCAGAGTCATCGCCGGGTGGATGCCGGCTGCGGCGCTGTAGATCGCGAGCTTCCCGACCGGGATCACCATGCCTCCGGCACCCTGGTCGCCGATACCCAGAATCGCCTCGTTGTCGGTGACCACGATCAGGCGCACGTCGGAGAACGGGTGATTCTCGAGCACCTGCCGGATTCGCCCTCGCTGTTTGGGTGTGATCCAAACACCGCGCGCCCGCCGAAAGATGTGGCTGAACTCCTTCGACGCCTGTCCGACGGTGGGTGTATACACGATCGGCAGGAACTCCTCGAGGTGATCGAGAAGCACCCGGTAGAACAGATGCTCATTGCGGTCCTGTAGGGCCGCCAACCCGATGTAGCGCTCGAGCGGCTCGCTCTTGCGGACGATGTTGCCGTAGACCCTGCGCGCCTGGAGGCCGATCGTGCTGATCGCGCTGGGCAAGAGACCGCTCAATCCATAGAGCTGGCGTTCCTCGGCGGTGAAAGCCGAGCTCTTGTTGTACATGGGCTGGTCGATAAGCTCCGCGCCCCGGAAGGGCACCTCGAGCTCCCAGCGCCCCTGAGCATCGCGACCCCGGTAGAAGCTATGCGCCATCGACCGACCGTCGCTAGGAGCCGTCGCCGCCCTCTTCCGCGGGCGCCGTGAGCTTGTCGAGCTGCTGGCGGACACGCTCATTGTCGGGGTCGAAGTCGAGGATTCGCTTCAGTGCCGCGACCGCGGCGTCGACGTTGCCCCGCCGCTGCTCGAGGCCGGCGAGCGTCCCGAGCGCCCAGGCAGACTCGGGCGTGTGAGCGAGGCTCTCGTCGACCAGAGCCACGGCGGCGTCCATCTGCCCTGCCTCCGCAAGCGCTTCGGCCGCCTGCATCAGCGTGCTTTCCGAGAAATTGTAGGTGCCTTGACCGTAGAACTCCTCTCGCAGCTCCCGGTATCGAGCCACCGCTGCGTCCGGCGATTCGCCGGCGGCGGCAACCAGAATATCTCGAAGCTGCTCGGGATGAGCCGCGCCGCGGTGGCAAGTCACGCACTCCACCCGCACTCGCTCGGAGTCGCCCTCGAGCTTGGCCAAGTGCTCGCCGTTGATGGCATCGACCATCGCCAGCATGACGCGAGCCTTCTTCTTGTTGTCCTTCTCGTCCGAAGCGAAATCGAAGGTCGCGAGCGGCTGCCCTTCCTCCCCGACATGGCAGAACTGGCAACGCACGCCGAGCCCGAAGGCAAACGAGCGCATCACCGGCATCAGCTCGCGAAACTCCATGTCTTTGGGAAAGTGCTGGAGATTCTTGACCTCGGGTGGCCATTGCGCGGACGCGGGAGCGACACCTCCCAAGAGCACGAGACCCAACACCGCCAGAATCGCCAATCGGCTCCTGAGTCGAACTGATGACATACGCGACCTCCGTTTCAAGTGATTGCGCGCGTAAGACTACCAGCCAGCGAGGGGCCGCCGGCGAGACCAGGGCCTGCACTTGCTACCTACGAACCAGAACAAAAAAGGCCCTCTCCGAAGAGAGGGCCTTGACGGGTCGTTCGATCGCCGCGACGAGGTCCCGAGACCCTCGCGCCGAGCGTTCAACTACCAGCCGGCGTTACGGCCGCGACCGCCGCCACCGCCGAAGCCACCGCCGCCGCCACCTTCGCGGCGCGGGCGCGCTTCGTTGACACGGAGGCTACGGCCGCCCATGTCTTTGCCGTCGAGGGCCGAGATAGCCGCGGTGGCGCCATCGTCGTCCATCTCGACGAACCCAAAGCCACGGGGGCGTCCGGTCTCACGGTCGGTGATGAGGCTTACACTCTCAACGGTACCGTGTTCGCCGAATGTCTCGCGAAGCTCGTCTTCGGTTGCGGAATAGGGCAGGTTGCCCACATAGATCTTTTTCATTTTGTTTTGACTCAATCCTTCGAAATGGGTGCGCTCGGGCAAATGCTTTTCGGCGCACAGTTACTGAAACTGGTCCCTCACATGCGGAACCTCAGACGGGAGCCTCGCCTAGGATAGGGAGATGGGAAAGCGGCTACTTCTGAAAAAAGGACTCGGGCTTCTCAGGGTTAGCGCGCCCCGGGTTGGGACACCCTGCTCTCGTGAGCGAAAAGCATAGGGCAATCGAGCCGATTTGTCCAGAAAGCTCTTGAGCCACAGTTACTTGCGCCGATTCGCCTGCAGGATCCGCTTGCGCAGCCGGAAGGCCGCCGGGGTGACTTCGATGAGCTCGTCCTCGGCGATGAACTCGATCGCCTGCTCGAGGCTCAGGAGCCGCGGCGGCACCAGGCGCACCAGCTCGTCCGCCGAGGCCGCCCGCATGTTGGTGAGCTTCTTCTCCTTGGTAATGTTGACGTCGAGGTCGCCCGAGCGGGAGTGCTCCCCGACGATCATCCCCTCGTAGACCTCGTCGCCGGGAGAGATGAAAAAGACGCCCCGGGGCTGGAGGTGCTCGATGGCGAAGGGCGTCACTCTACCGAAGCGGTCGGAGACCAGGGCTCCGGTCATCCGCTGGGGAATTTCGCCCTCCCAAGGACCGAAACGCTCGAACAGGTGATTCATGATGCCGGTGCCCCGGGTATCGGTCAGAAAGTCCGTTCGAAAGCCGATCAGACCGCGGGTCGGCACCTCGAAGTCCATGCGCACCCGTCCGCTGCCATGGTTGACCATGGCCATCATCCGACCCTTGCGAGTGCCTAGGCGCTGGGTGACCACCCCGACAAAGTCCTCGGGGCAGTCCACGGTCAGCCGCTCGATCGGCTCCTCGAGAACCCCGTTCTCCCTGCGGGTCAGCACTTCCGGCCGCCCGACCGAGAACTCGTAGCCCTCTCGCCGCATCATCTCGATCAGGATGGCGAGCTGGAGCTCACCCCTGCCGGCGACCACGAAGCCGCGGGCCTCGGGCGCCTCCTCGACCCGGATCGAAACGTTGGTCCAGGTCTCCTTGATCAGCCGCTCCCTGAGTTTGTTCGAGGTCACGTGCTTGCCCTCGCGCCCGGACATCGGCGAGTCACTCGACAAGAACACCATCGCCAGGGTCGGCTCGTCCACGGTGATCGCGGGCAGCGGGCGTGGATTCTCCAGCTCGGTGAGGGTCTCGCCGATGGCCACCTCGTCAAAGCCCGAGACCGCAACGATGTCCCCGGGTCCGGCCCGCTCGATACCAATCCGCCGCAGGCCGTCGTAGCCGTAGAGCTGAGCCACCTTGACCGGCTCCACCTCGCCGTCGAGCCTGCATCGACCCACCGTCTGGGCCTTGACGATCTCGCCCTGAAAAACCCTCCCGATCGCCAGCCGCCCGAGGTAGTCGTCGTGGTCGAGAGTCGTCACCAGCAATTGGAGCGGATGCCCCGGCTCGAACCTCGGCGCCGGCACCGTGCGCAAGATCTCCTCGAACAACGGCCGCAGCGTCTGATCCTCGCCGTCCGCCTCGGTGCGGCAGATGCCGTCGCGGGCATTCGAGAACAGTACCGGGAACCCGAGCTGCTCTTCCGTCGCGTCGAGATCGATGAAGAGATCGTAGACCTCGTCCAGGACTTCGGCGATGCGGGCATCGGCACGGTCGATCTTGTTGATCACCACGATTGGCGCGAGCTCCGCCGCGAGTGCCTTGCGCAGCACGAAGCGCGTCTGGGGCAAAGGGCCCTCGCTGGCGTCGACCAGAAGCAGCACACCGTCGACGAGCTTGAGTGTGCGCTCGACCTCTCCGCCAAAGTCGGCGTGGCCGGGCGTATCGACGATGTTGATCTTGGTCTCACCGTAGTGGATGGCCGTGTTCTTGGCCATGATCGTGATGCCCTTTTCGCGCTCGAGGTCGATCGAGTCCATGACTCGGGTGCGCACCTCCTCGTTGTCGCGAAAGATGCCACTCTGCCAGAGCATGGCGTCCACCAGAGTGGTCTTGCCGTGATCGACATGGGCGATGATCGCCAGGTTGCGCAGATCCGAACGGGTTTCTGAAGAAGACATCGGGAGCTCCGGGGAGGGGAATGGAAGTGAGGGCCGGTCGGGAGGGGGCTCGTGGACCACGCGTCCCGGGACAGGACGGCGGAGAGTAGCACGACAGTAGCGGATCAGGGCTGCCCGCGACCGGTAATCAGCCGTGCCGTTCGCCCATGGGTGAAGTAGCTCGAGGCCCACTGCACCAGCACCAGGACCCGGTTCTCGAACCCCACCAGATACATGATGTGGATGAACAGCCACAGCAGCCAAGCGAAGAAACCGGTGAAACGCAAGCGGCCGAGATCGGCGACCGCCGCGGCGCGACCGATGACCGCGAGACTGCCGCGATCGCGGTACCGGAAAGCCGCGGTCGAGCGGCCGGCGAGCCGATCGGCGATCAGCCTGGCCGCGTACCGGCCCTGCTGCATCGCGACCGGCGCCACCCCCGGCAGGGGCTTCCCGCCGGTTCCTGCGAGGTGACAGATGTCCCCGAGGGCCAGGATCTCGGGATGTCCGGCAAGGGTGCAGTCGGCCTCGACTCGCAGTCGACCCGCGCGGTCCACTTCGGAGCCGGTTTCGCGGGCCAGCTCCTCGGCAAGCGAAGAGGCCTGAACTCCGGCTGCCCAGAGGACCGTCCGCGTGGCCAGGTTCCGGCCGGCGTCTCCCGAGCGCAACGTCACCTCGTGGCCTGCCACGCGCTCGACCATCGTGCCGGTCAGGACCTCCACCCCCAAGCCGGTGAGCGCGCGCTCCGCCGCGGCGGAAAGCTCGGGCCGGTAGGATGGCAGCACTCGATCCGTTGCCTCGACCAGGAGAATCCTGGCGGCCGACGGGTCGATCTTGCGGAAATCGCGCTTGAGCGTGTGCCGCGCGAGCTCGGCGATCGCTCCGGCCAGCTCGACGCCGGTGGGACCGCCGCCCACGACAACGAAGGTGAGTAGAGCGGCCTTGTCGCCATTGCCGCTCGCTCGCTCGGCCTCCTCGAAGGCGCGCAGGATCCGGCCGCGTATTTCGGTGGCGTCCTCGACGGTCTTCAAGCCCGGGGCCTCCGGCTCCCACTCGGAATGACCGAAGTAGTGATGGCGCACGCCGGTCGCTAGAACCAGGGTGTCGTACGCCACCCGCCCCTCACGCAGAACCACCTCGCGAGACCGCACTTCGAACCCGACCGCCTCCTCCATGATCACGCCGACGTTTTTCTGCCGGTGGAGAATCGCCCGGATCGGCGCGCTGATGTCCGCCGGAGAGAGACCGCCGGTCGCCACCTGATAGAGCAGCGGCTGAAACAGATGGTAGTTGCTGCGGTCGATCAGGGTGATGTCGACCGCAGCCCGCTTGAGACCTCTGGCGGCCGCCAGGCCGGCGAACCCGCCGCCGACGATCACCACACGATGGCGGTTCGCGGACACGATCGAGCCGATCCTACGCTCTTTCAGCCCGCCGACGGAGCCTCGCCACCCTCGCCGAACCAGCGTAGCGGAGCGTTCTAGAAGTTCGCCACCAGCGAGACGGTCAAGACCGAGTCCAGTTCATCCAGCTCGGCCAGCACCGTGGAGCCGGTGGGCTGAGCGTCCGAGTCGAGCAAGGCAACCGCGCCGAGCGCCGGCAGGTTGTCGTACAGAAGTTGCAGGCTGACCTTGAGCGCGAGGCGATCGCTCATCGTGACACCCAGGGAGTTGGTGAAGTCCGCTCGGTAGTCAGAGCTCTCGTCGAGGTTCTCGTCAACGATCAACACGCTCGCATAGGTGGTCGCGGCGTTCAACTTGCGCCAGTAGTCGTACGAGAAACGCAAGCCTGCAAAGCTCTCGCTGCCTCCCGAAACATCTTCCTGGTCGGTGAAGGTCAAACCGTAGTCGGTGCGAAACCTCGCGTCTTCGCGATCGAACCAGAGGTGGCCCACGCCTCCGAAGGCCGACGTCCGGCTCTTGATGCCGGCGAACTCGTTCTGCTCCCAGCCCAGGCCCGCGAACCAGAAAACCCGCTCGGAAAGCTCGCGATCGTACCGCGCCCGAGCGAAGTAGTTTTCCGCGGTGAGCTCGGTGTCGCTGGTCGCGCGCAGGCTGAAGTCATCCGGGCTCCCAATCGCGACCCGCGATGTCGTGGTGGTCTCGGCTCGAACCGCGCCGACCGCGACCTCGAGCGCCGAGCCCTCCCATTGACGAACAGCCGCATTGCGTAGCGAGATGGTCTGCACCTCGGTGTTCCCGGCACTGGCAAATAGCGAGAGCTCAGCGGTGTCGCTCCAGCCGAGGTCGATCTTCTCTTCCTCGGCGAGACCCGGCCGGGGCACCGCGAAGAGAAGGCAGATAGTGGCGAGAGCGATCGCCGCGTGTGCGCGGCGCAGGTAGGAATGATGCATCTGATGGTCTCCTCAACCGAATTTCTATAAAGCCCGGGCTTCGCCGAGCATGGATTACGATCATCGTGCGAGCCCACGGCTCGCTCGCTTCGCTGGGTCTGATGCGGAATTCAGACGGAAACGAGGAACGCTGCCGCTCGAAAAGCGTATCAAGCCCTCCCGCACCTGCCGGCGAATCAGCTGCCGGGCGAGACGGTCATCGTGTATTCGACAATCCGCACCTCGGGCAGGAAGCCGGTGTCGAACACCAGGAGGCAGTACTCGGCCTCGTTGAGCCCCAGGACCAAGAGCTGGCCGACCACTGCGGCGACCGAATAGCTGGTCGAACACTCCCCCTCGGAAGGCCGTCCGATTCCTACGCCCAGCCGCCAGATCACGTTCTCGAGCGGATCGAAGCCTTCCACCGGCTGTTCTTCGATGCGATTGAACTCGACGCGAATGGTCCCGGCGTTCGTCAAGACGAACGGGTGAACCACGCGGCCGCCGGAGGGAATCACACCTTCGAAGGTCATCGGGTCGCCGATCGGGCTCGTCGAGCTGTCGCAACCGACTGTCCAGACCAGTCCGGCGGCAAGCAGCAGTAAAAGTGCGGGTCTCAGGCGGCTCATCGTCGTCTCCACAAAGAAAGGCTCCCGAGGGAGCGCCCCGAGACTACGGGGCGACGCCCAGGATATGCAAATCTGATGCTTCCAGAAAGGCCGGTGGCCCACCGAGGGCTCGAGCGAGCCGGATCCGGCGGACTCAGCGGCCGCCTGTCCGGGTGGGGTGCCGGCCACCTTGTTGGGTGTGGCTGACGTCGGCGAGGTCCTGAAAGCGTTGCTGCGTCTGACCTCGAGCTGAAACCGCGGTCAAAGGAGGGCAACCTTGCCTGAACAAAACGAGCTTAGAACCGGCTGGACTACAAGACTCACCCGCATCACCCTCGGAGCGCTGCTGTTTCTCCTCGCGAGTGGCCTCCTGGTGACGCTCGCCCCGTTTCACGCGGTCGTACAGTGGAGCGTCCTGGTTCATACCGTCGTCGGCCTCGCGCTCCTGGCTCCAATCCTCTGGTACTCCTGGGCTCACTGGCTCGACTACCGCCGCTACAACTTGACCGACGTGGTTCTCCTGGGTTATCTCGCGGTAGCGGCGCTCGCGGTGTGCCTGGTCTCAGGCGTCGTGGTCACCTACCAGGGGCTCTTCGCCGCCCGGATGTCCCCGCTCTGGCGCAACCTCCATCTCTACTCCACGGTCGCGCTTCTGGTCCTCGCGCTGCCCCACGCCATTCTGGTTTTTTTGCGCGTGCGCAAGAAGATCGGTGGACATTTCGCGCGCCCGGTCACCTCGCAGGCGGTCCTGGCAACGGTTCTCGGCCTCGCGCTGGCCGTCGGGCTCGGCTGGATCTATTCCGGTTCGGACTACGACAACAGCTTCCCGGAAGACTACAACTACCTCTACGGCGATGACCGCCCGTTCGCGCCCAGCCTGGCGGTCACCGAAACCGGAGGCGCATTCGATCCGGAATCGCTGGCCGGCTCGGAGACCTGTGGCTCCGCCGGGTGTCACTCCCAGATCCTCGAGGAATGGAAGCCGAGCGCCCATCGCTACTCGGCCATGGACCCGCTCTTCCAGAAGGTGCAGAGCGTGATGGCCGAGCAGAACGGTCCGGAATCGACCCGCTACTGCGGCGGCTGCCACGATCCCATCTCGCTCTTCTCCGGCGCCAAGAACGTTTTTGCAGAGAATCTCACCGGTCTTCACGGCTACAACGAAGGCATCTCGTGTCTTTCCTGCCACGGCGTTCGGGAGACCGATCTCCAGGGCAACGCCAACTACGTGATGACCCAGCCGGCGACCTATCTCTGGCAATGGCAAGAGGCTGGAGCCGGCAAGTTCCTGAGCGATTTCTTGATCCGGACGTATCCCGACAAGCACAACGAGCTCAGCAAGAGGATGTTCAAGGCGCCGGAGTACTGCGCCGCCTGCCACAAGCAGTTCATCGATCAGGAGGTCAACCGGGTCGGCTGGGTACAGCTCCAGAATCAGTACGACAACTGGAAGGCGAGTCACTGGTTCACCGAAGGCGATCCCGAGAAGACCATCGAATGTCGCGAATGCCATATGCCGCTGGTCGCGTCGAACGACCCCGCTCGCGGCGACTCCGTCGACTACAACCGGACCGCCGAGGACGGCATGCATCGCAGTCACCGGTTCGTCGCCGCCAACACCCTGGTGCCCGCGATGCTCGAACTCGAGGGCTGGGAGGAGCACAACCGGCTCACCGAAGAGTGGCTCGCGGGCAACTTCGAGATTCCCGAGATCGCCGACAAGTGGCGCGACGGTCCGGTCGTCGAGCTGGCCCTCGAAACGCCCGCCCGAGTGGCTCGCGGCGGCAAGCTGCCGATCCGCGTGATCATGACCGCCAACAAGGTCGGTCACGACTTCCCCACCGGACCCCTGGACATTATCCAGAGCTGGGTCGAGATCCGGGTTCACGACGAGGCGGGCAACGAGATCTTCTCGTCGGGAACCCGTGACGAGAAAAACTTCATCGAACCGGGCAGTTTCCTGTTCAAGGCGGAGCCCGTGGATCAGTACGGCAATCTGATCGACCGGCACAACCTCTGGGAGATGGTCGGCGTGCGCTACCGGAGGGCTCTGTTCCCCGGATACTCCGACACGGTCGACTACATGGTCGATTGCCCGACCAGCGTCGCGCCCGGAGACCAGACAGATCTCGCGCGACTGGGCCGAGAAGAGCAGTCCTTCGAGGTCGACGCGCCCGATCGGCCGGACACCTATCAGGTGACCGCCTCTCTCATGTACCGAAAGGTGGATCAGTTCCTGATCAACTTCCTGCTCGGCGAAGACTCGGGACTCACCGCGCCGGTGATCGAGATGACCCGCAGTTCGGCCACCGTAGAGGTCGGCGATCAGATCAGCGAAGTCGGCGGGCCAGAGGCTCCTCCACAACCTCCGGTCGCCGCGGGAAGCTGACCATGTCGGCACTCGGCTCTCCGTGACCGGCTCCGCCCGGAAGCCGCCGAGACCGGTGCTCAGCCGCCGCCATCGCAAACTCCGGCGGCTGAAACGCTGGCTTCTCGCGGCGACTCTGGTGAGCGCAGCCGCCTTGCTCTGGATCTACCGGGCGACGCGGCCCGAGATCCGACGCCCCGGTGAGGATCTCACCGACATCACCCAGACGCTCGCCGCCGACCTGCCGGCCGACGCTCCGTTCCCGGACTTCACCGACGTGACCATCGAAGCCGGCCTCGGCGACTTTCGGACCTTTGCCGGCGAGCGCTCGTCACAGCTACCCGAGGATATGGGCTCCGGAGCCGCCTGGGGCGACTACGATAACGACGGCGACGACGACCTCTTCGTTGTCGGAGCCGGCGGCACGCTCACCCGGCCTCCCGACGGCTGGGCCGAATCCGCGCTGTTCGAAAATCTCGGTGACGGGACCTTCCGACGATCGGCCGCTTTTCCCGAGACCCGAATCATGGGGATGGGCGCCGCCTGGGGCGACTACGACGATGATGGCTGGCTGGATCTCGCGGTCAGCGGATACAACAGCCTTTCGCTGTTTCGAAACGTCGCGGGCGATCCGAGCGGCGGGGAGGCCGAGGGGCGACGCCTGGCCAAAGACGACGCTATCCCAAACCTGCCCGGCTACTGGGCGGGCGTCTCCTGGGCCGACATCGACAACGATGGCAACCTCGACCTCTATGTCTGCGGCTATGTCCGGTACGAGCCGGACAACTCCGGCGCGGGCAGGAGCTCGAGCCAGTCGGGAACGACAGTTCCCTACACCCTCAATCCGGCCTCCTATGAGCCCGAGCGAAATCTTCTGTTCCGCAACGAGGGCGACGGCCGGTTCACCGAAGTGGCACTCCTCTACGGCCTGTCGAACCCAGGGGGGCGGAGCCTCTCGGCCCTCTGGCACGATTTCGACCAGGACGGACGGCTCGACGTCTACGTGGCCAACGACATCTCGGACAACGCCCTGCTGCTCAACCGCGGCGACACTTTCGAAGATGTCAGTCTGGCCGCCTGGGTGGCGGACTACCGCGGAGCCATGGGCTTGACCGCCGGCGACTGGAACCGCGACGGTGACGACGATCTGTTCGTCACCCACTGGGTGGCGCAGGAGAACGCGCTCTACGATTCGCGGCTCGCGGAGACATCAGCCGCCGGCAATCCTCAACTCACCTTCAGCGATCTGGCGGCGCCGCTCGGCCTCGGGCAGATCGCGCTTCACGCGGTTGGCTGGGGAACCGAGTTCGGCGACTTCGACGGCGACGGCTGGCTCGATCTGGTGGTCGCCAACGGCTCGACGCTCGAGACCAAGGAAGAGCCGCGGAGCCTCAAGAAACAGCCGGCCATGCTGCTCTGGAACCGGCGCGGCGAGTACTTTCACGATCTGGCTCCCTCGAGCGAGCTGCTGGCGACACCTCGGCTCGGTCGCGGGCTGGCGCTTGCCGACTACGACCTCGACGGCGATCTCGACATCCTCAGCGTCGAGCTCGATTCCGGAGTCCGCCTGCTGCGCAACGACATGGCGCACGGTCGCTGGATCGAGTTCGACCTCGTGGGCAGCGCCGGTGGCCGTGGACACGGCGCCACCGTTCTCGTCCGCGCGGCTGAGCTCGCGCTGCGCCGAACCGTCGGCGGCACGTCCTACCTGTCCCAGAGCAGTGAGACTCTTCACTTCGGTCTCGGGGATGTCGATCGCATCGACGAAGTGGAGGTCCTCTGGCCGGGCGGTACCGCCGAGCGCTTTGACGGCGTCGAACTCGACTCGCGATGGAAGCTGGTTCAGGGTGAGTCAAGGGCCCGGCCCACGCGAGCCTGGCCATCGAAGCTAGCCGCGGAGCCGATACCGGAGGACCCCAGGGAGCGGACCCTCGAGTTCTGGAAGACCCAGCGCGCGGCCATGGACGCACTCAAGCGAGACGGCGATGTCGAGCGCGCCTCGGCTCTGCTCGCTCGCGCCCTCGAGCTCGATCCCGAGCACGCCGATTCGCGCTACTACCTCGCCAACCTGCTCTGGGCCGAAGGCGAGCGCGAGCGCGCCCTCGTGGAGCTCGATTTTTTGCGCGACCGCGACCCGCTGAGCCATCGCGCCTTCAAGCAGTGGGGTGTCCTGCGCGCGATGAGCGCCGGCACGGCGGCCGACCTGGACCGCGCCGCCGAGGCTCTCGAGCGCGCGGTCGAGATCAACTCCGAAGAGACCGGCGGCCTCCTCGCTCTGGGCGAGGTCTCGATCCTGCGCGGGCGATTCGCCGAGGCCCGGCGTCAGCTCGAATGGGCCTGCGAGACCAATCCCCGCGCCGTCGGCGGGTTTTTCTTGCGCGCGTATCTGGCCCACCGCGACGGCGACCGCGCACAGAGCGTCGCACTCCTGGGGGCGGCGCAGACCGCCCGGGGACCCGAATGGAAGCCCGAGGGCGCAGTCGCCGAGGGCGACGTGCGGCAGCGCATGCACGTCGAAAACAGCCCTTTGGCTCGGTTCTGGACGGGCTGGGACGGAGACGACCAGCCGGCAGAGGCGTTCCGTTCTCTCGAGGCTTTTCTCGCCAGCACGCCAGCGGGCCAGGACTCGGCCGCCCGATAGCCACGGCTGAAAACCGCGTTCACGATAGGCTCCCGGGATGGGCCGACTCCTCGCGGTGGTGATTCTCGCCGTTGCCGGCTACTACGCCTACACCGAGCTGCTGCCGCGGTATTCGGCGCACAAGCAAAGCCGGGAGGCCGACGTCAAGGCCCAGAACGACCAGGCCCAGGCCAGGGTCTGCATCGCCGCGGCCGAAAGCCTCGATCGGGATCTCCGCCGGGAGGCACTCCGCCTTTCGCAGCCCGAGCCGCAAACCGGAACCTGGTCGACCCTCATGATCCAGATGAGCGGCGATCTTTCCAGCGCGGACTCGGCCTGTACCTGCCCCACCGAAGCCTGCATCAGCGTCGCCGGCGCTCTCCTCGAGATGCGGCGCCTCCTTGGCCGGCTCGACGCGGTGGCCCGAGGCAAAGCGGCAGAGCTCACCGGCTTGGCGGCGGCACAGGGCAGAATCGACGGTCTCCTGAAGCGGGCGCGCTCCGAAGCCGGCTGAATAGACATCTGGACGCCTCCCGCCCAAAAGTGCTATTCTCTCTGGAACGGCGTGAGCTTCGGCTCGCGGAAACCCGGTGCGAGCACCACCGGCATTTGCGAGTCGCCTTGCCAGCTGCCTGGTTCTGAGCCGCGCCGGTTTCCTCCCCGCGGAACCAACAAAAGACAGCGGGATTGCCGGGAAGAACTGGAGATGCCTTGCAACTAACCGATGATGCAGCCGAAGCAGTGACAGAAGATCGCTCTGCCCCGCAACGTCTGCGCAAGCGCCGGACCCGCAAGGGCAAATCGCCGGCCGGTCCGGTGCCGCTCCACAAGCGCAGCAGCTCTCATTTTCAGCCCAGCGAGAGAGATCGTGGCGACGACGCCTTCGAAGAAGGCCGAGTTCGAGTTGAAATCGAGGGCGCCCGCGCCCGCGCCCAGGTCGAAGATACCGAGCGCGAGTCCTACCGGGTGGGGGTCGACTGGTCGAGAGTCGGCGCTCGCCGGCTTCACACCTTCTGCGAGTGCTCACGCTTCGCCGGTGGAGAGCTCTGCCGCCACATCTGGGCGACGCTCCTTGCTCTTGCCGAGACCGGACCGGAGAACCAGCCCGCAGGCAAGGATCGCCTGGGTCTGCGCAAGGACCGCGCGGCGAGCTGGGAAGATCTCGGGGTATCGGGCGAGCGCAACGAGGTCCGGGCCTTTCATGGCGCCGATCCTGTTCGGCCCGAGACGCAGGCTCACCTCGCGCGGACGTCCCGCTCGTCGGCAGCGAGCGGCCGGCGGCGCACTGCAGCGACCTCCTGGCGGTCGCAGCTAACCTCGGTGCGAGACGAGTTGGGCTCGGGCGCGTTTCCGGCGGCGATTGCCGCTTCCCTGCCCCAGCGCGCCGCCCCGCTCACCCACTTCTTCATCAACACCGCCGCGAGCAACGGCTCGAGCAGTCTGGTGCTCGACATTTTCAGCAGTCCGGCCAGCGCCTCCGGCAAGAAGGGCAAGATCAAGCGAACCGCCCTCGAGCCCCACCGGCTGGAGGCGATGCTGCTGCCGCGCAACTCGGGCAACGGCTCCGCGGCCGAGCCGAGCCAGTCCCTGGCACTGGTGACCGAGCTTCCCGCCGACAGCCCGAGGCGCAAGACCAAGAGCCGGCGCGGACCCAAAAAGCCCGCGGGCATCCGCCGGTTGCGGCTGCCGCAGCAGCTCTACGACTCCGTCCTGCCCCACTTGTGCAGCCAGGGAGCCCTGGGCTGGTGGGACGGCCGAGTCCAGAACAATTTACATCCGCTGTGGTGGGATGCCGGCACGGCGTGGCGGCTGGCGCTGTACCTCGACATTCACAAGGACGGCAGCACTCGGCTGCGCGGCCGGCTCGAGCGCGAGAGCGAGACGGTGCCGCTGAGTGATCCGGTTCTGGTTCTGGCGCCCGGAGGGCAGAACGCCAACGGTTTTCCGGCCTCGGAAGGCTCCGGTCCCGCGCTGGTCGTTTTCGCCGAATCCATCGGCCGGCTCGATCTCAAACCCGCTCGGGACCTGCCATGGCTCAATCTCCTGCGCGAGGCCGGCGAGATCGTGATTCCGATGAAAGACGTCGAGGAGGCGCTCACCGAGCTGATGGCGATGCCGGCGTTGCCCCGGCTCGACATTCCCGACGCGCTCGACCTCGCCGAAGAAGCCTCGCCCCCGCAGCCGCATCTCGTCTTGGAACCGGCGGCGGGCTCGGCGCGGATCAACCCGCCTCTCGAGGCCGAGCTGGCCTTCGAGTACGGAGCCCTGCGGATCAGCGCGGAAGACGCCCGATCGTCGGTCGTGGACTGGGAGGAAAGGACCTTGCTGCGACGCGACCTCGAGCGCGAGCATGCCGCGCTGGTTCGATTGCTCGAGCTCGGCTTTCAACCGGTCCAGGCGGCTCAGGGAGACGTGCAGGCGCTCGAGCTCGCTCCCCGCGATCTGCCCGGCGTGATCGAGCCGCTCCTGACCGAGGGCTGGGCCGTCGAGGTGCAGGGCCGGACGGTGTCGCCGCCGAGCCCGCCGGCGCTCCGGGTCGAATCCGGCATCGACTGGTTCGATCTCAGCGGGCAAGTGGAGTTCGCAGGAGACCAGTTGGAGCTCGCCGACGTGCTCCAGGCGGTATCCCGAGGCGATCGCTTCATCGAGCTGCGGGACGGCTCACGGGGCCTGCTCCCCGAGTCCTGGATGGAAACCTACGGCTCGCTCGCCGAGCTGGCCTCGAGCCCGACCGAAGACGGTCTCCGGTTCCTGCCGTCGCAAGCCCTGATTGTCGATGCTTTGCTCACCGCGATGCCTCCGGCCGACGTCGACGCCGCTTTTACTAGGCTGCGCGAAAAACTGGCTTCGTTCGAGAAGATCAAACCCAAAAAGGAGCCCCGCGGCTTCGGCGGCACGCTCCGCGGCTATCAGCGCCAGGGCCTCGGCTGGCTCGGTTTTCTACGCGAGTTCGGCCTGGGCGGCGTCCTGGCCGACGACATGGGCCTGGGAAAAACCGTCCAGGTGTTGGCGTTGATTCAGACCTATCGCACCCCCTCCAAGACCACCAAGCTTCCGTTCCTGGTAGTCGCACCGCGAAGCGTCGTCTACAACTGGATCGACGAAGCTTCACGTTTCACTCCCAAGATCGTGGTGGCCGAGTATCGCGGGCCGGATCGGGAGAAGCTTCGCGAGCGTTTCAACGAGCTCGACGTGGTGGTCACGACCTACGGCACGCTGCGTCGCGACATCGGCTTTCTCGCCACAGTGGAGTTCGACACCGTGATTCTCGACGAGGCCCAGGCGATCAAGAACCCGGGGTCGCAGACCGCCAAGGCCAGCCGGTTGCTGAACGCCCGCCATCGGCTGGCGCTCACCGGCACGCCGATCGAAAACCACCTCGGCGAGCTGGGCTCGCTGTTCACGTTCCTGAATCCGGGGTTGCTCGGCAGGCTGCCGAGGCTCGAAGCCTTGAACGGCGGCCGCGCGCCGTCGAAGCCCGAGCTCGAGCACATCGCCCAGGACACCCGGCCGTTCATCCTGCGCCGCACCAAGGCGCAAGTGCTCCCCGACCTGCCACCCAAGACCGAGCAGACCCTGCTCTGCAACCTCCACCCCGAGCAGCGCAAGCTCTACAACAAGGTGCGGGCGAGCTACCAGGCCAACCTGCTCGAGCAGGTCGAGGCCAAGGGCGTCGCAGGCTCCGCGATCCAGGTGCTGGCCGCGCTTCTGAGGCTTCGCCAGATCGCCTGCCACCCCGCCCTGGTGGACCCCGAGTGGGA
Source organism: Thermoanaerobaculia bacterium (assembly GCA_945787635.1). Lineage (GTDB taxonomy): Bacteria > Acidobacteriota > Thermoanaerobaculia > Multivoradales > JAHEKO01 > CALZIK01. The sequence continues at coordinate 32,889 of CALZIK010000141.1, forward strand.
AGACGCCGGCAGCGCCAAGCTCGACGCCCTCTTCGAACAGGTCTCGGAGGTTCTCGACGAAGGCCACAAGGTGCTGGTCTTTTCGCAGTTCACGAAGCTCCTCGGCTTCGTGAAGAAACGCCTCGACGAAGACAGCATCACGTACGCGTATCTCGACGGCCAGACCCGTAACCGTGGCGAGGTCGTCGAGCGATTCCAGACCGATCCCGACTGCAACCTGTTTCTGGTCAGCCTGAAGGCCGGCGGCACCGGCTTGAACCTGACCGCGGCGGGCTACGTCTTCCTGCTCGACCCGTGGTGGAACCCCGCGGTCGAAGCGCAGGCGATCGACCGCACCCACCGGATCGGCCAGACCCAGCCGGTCTTTGCTTACCGGATGATCGCCGAAGACACGGTCGAGGAGAAGATTCTCGAGCTCCAGCGCTCGAAGCGCAAGCTCGCCGACGCCATCCTCGAGGGCGGAGAAGGGCAGTCGCTCAAGGATCTGACCGCCGACGATCTGAAGATGCTTCTCAGCTGAAGACGGTCGAC
>CALZIK010000142.1 GCA_945787635.1 Thermoanaerobaculia bacterium
ACACGGTCGCGGGCGCGGAAGAGCTCGAACGTCGCGCCGTCCGGCCGGGCGCGGGCGCATCCCCTCGGCGAGGCTGGCGCCGAGCCTCCAGGGCGGCCACCGCCGCGGAGACTGGATCCGGAGCGGGACCCGACGTCGCTTCGGAGGCGGGCTGCGTCACAGCCTCGTCGGGATCGGCCGCTTCGGTGGGCATCGAGTCCGTTCCGAGCTTCTGCTGAGATGTGGTACCGGCGACCTCAGCCTCGGCCGGATTTCCGGCCAGAGCTCCGGGCGCCGCCGGCCCGCGATTTGCGGTGGTCCGCGTCGGGCCGATGGAATCGACCCAGTCACGCACTTCGGGCGGCAGCAGGTCGGCCGCCCGGCCGACGACGCCCGAGACCGGCTCGGGGAGCGGTCCTCCGAGCACCACGAACGTCGCGCCGGCCACCAGCAGAAGCGCCAGGGTCGCGAGTGCCTTGCCCTTGCGCCTCCGGCGGCGCGCGACCTGAATGCGAGCCGAAGAGTTCCGCAGTGGAGGTCTGGGGCCATCCAAGGGCTGCTCGGAGAACCTCGGCACCCGTGGGCGTGTGGGTAACGGTCGCGAGGGCTGCCGGTGAGCGCGAGCGGCGGCCGGCCGGAACGCGGACGGAGGCGCTTGCGGGTGGGTCTGGATCGGCACCGTGTCCGCCGAAGGTGGTGCCAATCGGGGATCGCGGAGCACTTCCTCGAGTTCGGCGACAACCTCGTCAAAACCGTCGGGGCGCTGCCTTGCATCCTTGGCGAGGCAGCGGTGGACCAGGCGAACCAGACGGTTGGGAATCGCTCCAGCCCGCAGCGCCTCGGGCTGCTGATGGGCGATCTGGTAGAGCACGGCCGAGAGAGTCTCGCCTTCGAAGGGTCGATGCCCCGAGAGCAGCTCGTAGGCCATGACTCCGAAAGAGAAGAGGTCCGTGGCACGGCCGGGCCGCTCACCGCGAATCTGCTCGGGGGCGAGATAGGCTGCGGTCCCGACCGTGGTGCCGGCCTGGGTCAGGTCGGAGGGCGCCTCCTGGATGGCCGCGACCCCGAAATCCAGAAGCTTGATCGAGCCGTCCTCGAGCACCCGGACATTGCCCGGCTTGACGTCGCGATGAATGACGTCGCGAGAATGGGCGTACGCAAGCCCGTCAGATACTTGCAGCAGAATCCGGACGCGGTCATAGGTCGAGAGCTCGAGTCCTGATTCGATCCAGTCGGTCAGATCCTTGCCGCCCAGGAGCTCCTGGACGATGAACGGGATCCCGTCGGCCACTCCGAAATCGAAAATCCGCACGATGTTCGGGTGGCTCAGGTTGCCAGCGATCTCTGCCTCGCGGAAGAATCGTTCGTGGTTTTCCTCATCCAGCGACGAGCACTTCTTGACCGCCACCGAGCGCTTGATTCGCGGGTCGTAGGCCTCGTAGACCGTGGCGAAGCCGCCCTTGTTGAGCTGTTTCTTGAGCTCGTAACGGTCGAGGCGCTGGAGCTCGCCGGCCGGTCCATTGCCCGGATCGACCAGCGCTTCGGCCGGGATCCGGGCAGTTTCGAAGGTGGCTTTCTGACTCATGGTCCGACGCGCCGGGCCGAAGAGCGCGGTTCCCGGCACCCTGATCGTAGCCGCTGATAGATTGCCCGAATGTGACAATCGCCACTGCGCCACGTGCGGCAGGCGAGCGCTCGAACGCAGGGAACGCCAGTAGGGAGATACAAAGTGAATTGGGCTACGGGACTCGTGTGTTCACGCTCCGGGGAGAGAGAGCGCCTGACCGAGCTGCACAACCTCTCGGCTGTCGGCGCTCCCTGGCTGGTCGAATACGAACTCGAGACGGAGCGTGGGCGGCAGTTGCAGCGCGCCCTGACACATCGTCCGTGGACCATGTGGCGCTACCGGGAGCTCTTGCCCCTGGACCGTCCCGAGGACCGCGCCGATCTCGGTGAGGGTGGCACGCCGTTGGTGGCCCTGTCCGGAGAAGCCGCCCTGGGTGGCCGGGTCTGGGTAAAGCAGGAGGCTGGCAATCCGACCGGCTCCTTCAAGGCGAGAGGTCTCTCGATGGCGCTCAACCGGGCGCGCGAACTGGGAGCTCCGGGAGTGCGGCTGCCCAGCGCCGGCAACGCGGCGATCGCCGCCGCGGCCTATGCAGCCGCCTGCGGGCTGCCGTGCCGGGTGGCCGTGCCGGCGGACACGCCGGAAAGCGTCATCGCGAAGGTCCGCTCATACGGAGCTCGGGTCGACGCCATCGGGACGACCTTGGTCGAGTCGGGGGCCTGGCTGGCGGAACAGGCGCCCGAGCTCCTGGACGTCTCGACGTTGCGAGAGCCCTACCGGCTGGAAGGCAAGAAGACGATGGGCTTCGAGCTCGCGGAGCAGTTCGGCTGGAGCCCGCCCGAGTGGATCCTGTATCCGACCGGCGGCGGCACAGGCCTGATCGGGATTCCCAAGGCCTTCGACGAGCTCGAGGCGCTCGGCCTGGTGGGCTCGAGGCGACCCCGCATGGTCTCGGTCCAGATGGCCGGCTGCGCGCCGATCGTCAAGGCGTTCGCGGAGGGCCGGGACGACGCCGAGCCGTGGCCGGATCCGCGAACTCGCGTCTGGGGCCTCAGGGTGCCCCGTGCGGTGGGAGACTTTCTGATCCTCCGCGCTCTGCGGGCGACCGGCGGCACGGCGGTGGCCGTCGCAGAGGAGGAGGTAGAAATGGCGGTCAGAGATCTGCCGAGTGCAACGGGACTCGACTGGGGACCCGAAGGCGCGGCGTGTTGGGTCGCCCTCGAGCGGCTGGTCGCCGACGGAGTCATCGACCGCGCCGATCGCGTGGTGATCTTGCAAACCGGCCATCCGGCCAACTACGGATAACCCGTGGCGCAGGGACTCCAGAGCTTCCTTTCCGAGCTTCACGCCTCGGGTGCCGTGACCGCCGCCGCGGCGGTGCTCGGAGACGCCCGGGGGATCGCTCGGGAAGGTGGGGTGGGCGTCAAGCGCCGACGGCGCTCGGGGCGGGTCACCACCTCCAGCCTTTTCGATCTGGCGTCGCTCACCAAGCCCGTGACAGCGACCCTGGCCCTGGCTTTGGAGCGCTCGGGCGGCCTCTCGACCAGGGCATCAGTGGGTCGGGTCCTGCACGGCTCGGGCTTCGAAATCGACCCGAGCCTGCGCTCCCGCAGGCTCGTAACGCTTCTGCGGCATCGCTCCGGGCTGACCGCCTGGGCGCCGCTGTTCGCGCGTTGTCGACGCCCCGCGGAAGCGGTCGAACTGCTGACGTCGAGCCCCGATCTTCTCGGAGCTGCGCCCGCGACCTACAGCGATCTCGGCTACATCCTCTGGGGTCTCCTCGTCGAAGCCGTGACCGAGCGGTCTTTGGGTTCTCTGGTGGAGGAGCGGATCGTCCGGCCTCTGGGTCTGCGCGGTCTTTCGGAGCCGCCCGGCGAGATGCCGGCGGCGGTCGAATGCCGGCTCGGCAATCAACGGGAGCGGCAGCTGGCGCGGGCGCAGGGGATCGACATCGGGCTCCGGAGAGCACCGAGCATCGGCGCGATCCAGGATGGCAACGCCCGTTTTCTGGGTGGGCCCGCGGGGCACGCGGGCCTGTTCGGATCGGCGCGGGCGATTTGGCGACTGGCCGCGGAGTGGGTCGAGCCCGGCGCGCTTCTCG
>CALZIK010000143.1 GCA_945787635.1 Thermoanaerobaculia bacterium
AGATCGCCGGTCAGCCAGAGCTGGTCGCGCCCGGTCTCGAAGGGCAGCCGCTCGAGCAGCCGAACAAGGGTTCGGAAGCAGCCGTGAACGTCGCCGAGGGCGTAGATCGCCACGTCGAGACCGCGTTCTTACCGCGGCGCCATGCGCAACGCTCCGTCGAGACGAATCGTCTCGCCGTTGATCATCCGGTTCTCGAAAACGTGAACCACCAGAGCAGCGTACTCCTCGGACCGGCCCAGCCGAGAGGGAAACGGCACCTGTTCACCCAGAGAGATACGGGCCTTCTCGGGTAGGCCGGCCATGAGCGGGGTGTCGAACAGGCCGGGAGCGATCGTCACGACCCGAATTCCCTGGCGCGCCAGCTCGCGGGCGCTCGGCAGGGTCAGCCCGACAACTCCGCCCTTGGAAGCCGCGTAGGCGACCTGACCGATCTGGCCTTCGAAAGCCGCTACCGATGCCGTGTTGATGATCGCTCCTCTCTCACCCTCGTCGTCGGTTTCGCCACGGGCGATGGCTTCCGCGGCGAGGCGAAGAACGTTGAAGGTACCGATCAGGTTGACCTGGATCACCTTGGCGAAGGCTTCGAGAGAATGCGGCCCTTGCTTGCCCAGGACTTTGCCGGGAGTACCGATCCCGGCGCAGCTGACCGCGCCATGCAGACCGCCGAAAGCTTCCACCGCAAGCTGGACCGCGGCGCCGACGGAATCGGCCTGTGTGACATCGGTGGGCGAGAACCGCACGTCCTCGCCCAGCTCTTGCGCCAGCGCCGCGCCGCGCCCCTGATTCAGATCCGCGATCACCACCCGGCCGCCCTCTTCGACCAATCCCCGGACGGTCGCCTCTCCGAGACCCGACGCGCCGCCGCTGACTAGAAACGCCTTACCGTGAAGTCTCATCCATTCGTCTCCCTTTTCCGACCGGCGAAAGATACCATCGGCCGAGACACCGTTCGAATCATCGCCACTTCTCGCGGAGACATTGTATGAGCCAGGACGCCAAGCCCGAGGTCGGCTCGATCGGTTGGATCGACCTAACCGTGCCCGATGCCGAACCCCTGCGCGACTTCTATGCCTCGGTGACCGGCTGGAAGCCCGAGCCGGTCGACATGGGCGGCTACTCGGATTTCAACATGACCGCGCCGGCAAGCGGCGAGCCGAAGGCGGGAATCTGCCACGCCCGGGGCGGCAACCGCGGAATCCCGCAGGCCTGGATCATCTACATCGTGGTCGCCGACCTCGACGCGAGCGTGGCCGCCTGTCGCGAACGGGGCGGTGAGGTCGTCGGGGAGCCGCGCCCGATGGGGGCGATGGGACGCTACGCCTTTATTCGCGATCCCGCCGGCGCCGCCTGCGCACTGTTTGAGTCCGCCTGAGGCCGAGCGACCTTCGCGAGGTGCAGAATGATCGCTCGCGCCAGGACGGCCACATCTGCAAGCGCCCGAGGCTCGAGGTTCTCGCCGCGGTCGTGCCGCGAGTGCACCGCCAGCACCGCCGGGCTCAGGGACCCACTCGCGAGAGTCAAGCTTTCAATGCCGCGATGGGCGAACGGAATCGCATCGACTCCCATGCCCGGGGGCAGTAGCGCGCCGCGAACCTTCATATCGAACTCCGCGGCGGCAGCGCGCGCGACCGCCGACATCCGCGCCGAGAATCGCCGACCGAGGCCGTAGCGCTCGAGTAGAACAACCGGTCCGGGGATGCCGGCACCATCGATGTTGACCGCGAAGACCGGCCGGCCGCGCAGCTCTCCTGCGTGCCGGTCCAGCCATCGCATGGCTCCGACCATGTGGTCCTCCTCGGCGCCCGGCGACAGAAAGAGCAGCTCGATCTCGTCGGAAACTTCAGCGGTCAGGTTCTTCGCCAGCTCGGCCAGAATCGCTACCGCACCGGCGTTGTCCACGCCACCGGGCGAGAGGTTCCCGCTGCGAAGCGTCGCGAGAAGAGCCAGCGCTGCGCAAGCCACAGAGGCGGGCACGAACAGCACAGCCGTGGACATCGCCGCGCCGAAAACCGCTGACAACTCGACTCCGGCGAGCACCAGAACCCCGAAAATCGCCGCAAGAGTCGCCCCGGCCCGCCACGGCAGCGTCAAGCTCTGGGACTTGGAATCGTGGTGTGCCATCAGGATGAGAGTTGCCACTGGAGGGCTCGATCCAGGGGTCCGCGCACGGCGGGTCCCGACCACATTCACGGTCTGTGTTGGCCCGTCGAGCCGGTAGATGGTCTCCAACCACGGCACCCAAGAGAGAAAGACGCCGCCTCCCAGCACCGCCGCGGTGACCAGCGCGAGCGCCACTCCCGGCCGATCCGGAGCTGCCAGTGCGGACGCCGCGATCAGGGCGGCGCAACCGAGTAGTAGGACCCGCAAAGCCCGAAACGCCGGCCTGACATCGTAGGAAAAGCCCTCCTCGCGGACTTCGAGCTCTGCGGCCTCAAACCACGAGCGCACGATCTCGATCGCCCGCCGATCCCCAACGGTGCCCGGATACCGAGGAAAAGCGAGCTCCTGCGCGCGATCGTAGATGGACCGGCCGCTGATCGCCGGCGCTTTCATCGACCCTCCTCGACCGTCAGCGTCTCGCCGATTGCCATTCGCGCCAAGCGCTTCCCGTCCTCGTGCCGCCTCGCGCGCCACCACGCCTCGACTCGTTCGATCGGCTCTGACAGGGTCTCGTCGGTCAGTCGGATCGAGCCCCAATGCATGGGTACGAACGCTTCCGCGCCGGTGTCGAGGAAGGCTCGACAGGCTTGCTCGGGGTTGAGGTGGTTGTTTTCCATGAACCAGCCCGGCTCGTAGGCGCCCACCGGCAGCATGGCGACGTCCAGACCCGGGAACCGGCGGCCGATCTCGGCGAAGCCTCCGAACCAGGCGCTGTCACCGGCGTGGTAGACCGAGCTGCGGGACGCCTGAATGACAAAGCCTCCCCAGTGGGTCCGATTGACGTCCAGAACTCCGCGGCGCGACCAATGGCGCGACGGCACCATCGTGACCTCGACGTCTCCGATCCGGAAGCTATCCCACCATGCGAGCTCCACCACCGGCCTACGGTTCCACCGGTCGAACCAGCGCCCGAGTCCTTCAGGAACCAGGGCGGCAGCCTCCCGGGGCACCGATCGAAGCGCTTCGAGATCGAGATGATCGTAGTGGTTATGGCTGATCAGGACGGCGTCAATCGTCGGCCAGTCTCGGGGTTCGAGAGGCGCCGGCACATGGTTTCGATAGACGCGGGCGACCGACCGTGAGAGTACCGGGTCGATCAAGAGCCGCCGCCCACCGATCGCCAGCAGAAAGCCAGCGTGCCCGAGCCAGGTGAGACGGGTCCTGTCACCGGCTTCGTGAATCAAACCGCGGTCCGGCTCCACGCTCGGCGCCGGTTCTCCCGGCGGAGACCGTTTGCGCTTGCCGACCAGGGGCTCCCAGACGCCCCATCGAAACACCGCCGTCCCGGTGGCAGGGCGGTGATCGGGATCGAGGTTGCGGTAGCGCTTGGACATCGTCTTGGGCTCGGCCAGCGTCCAACCCGGGCGCGCGGACCTCGAACCGTACCAGGACCGAGCACCAGCCGACCGTCGAGGCCTCGGGAACCCGGCCGCAACCCGGATACCATCGGCCGAGGAGGATTTGCTCTATGCTGCGACTCGTTGGGGCGGCCGTCGCCCTCATCGCTCTTTTGATTGTCGGCCGCTTCGCCTACCTGAGCATGACCGCCCGACCGCCTCAGAATCTCGGCCCCGCCGCCGAACGGCTCGCACCATGCCCGGACCGTCCGAATTGCGTCTCGAGCCAGGCCCGACGCGATAGCCAAAAGGTCGAGCCACTCGTGGTCGATGGTGATCCGGCAACTGCGCTCGCGCGGGCGGCGTCCGCGATCGAGAGCATGCCGCGAGCCCGGGTCGTCGCCTCCGGCGACGGTTACCTGCACGCCGAGTACCGAAGCGCAATCTTCCGTTTCGTCGACGACCTCGAGCTGCTGCACGATCCCGCCGTCCCCGGATTTCAGGTTCGCTCGGCATCGCGGGTGGGCCACTCCGACGTCGGCGCGAACCGCAAACGGGTCGAGGCCTTGCGCTCGCTGCTCGAGTAGCAACCTGAAAACAACCCCCCGCACGGTCGGCGGGGATTGTGCGAAGCTCGGCCGTTGCGAACGGCTACCGCGCCGGGCGTCTTTTCTGCCGATGTCTCTCGAACGTCTCGCGCCGGTGCTCGCGCAGCGCTCCACGCAGCTCCTTCAGCCGGGCAAGCTCCTCGAGCTGCTCTGGCGTCAAGACCTCGCGCACGCGCCCGGCCTGCCGCGCTCGGACCACCGCCAGTTCCACGTTCACGGCCGCTACCGCTTGCGCCTTGGCGCGAACCGATGCCTCGTCATGAGGATCACTTTCGATCTGGTCGCGCACCTGAGCGCCCAGAAGGCGCATCTCCTCGTGAAGGCTCACGACCTGCTCGCGCTCGCTCTCGATAATCCTCTTGATCTCGTCGCGCTGGCCGTCACTCAGGTCGAGCTGCTTCAACGCGAAGTGGATGCCGAATAGGCCCGGGCCACCACCGGGCCCACCGAGCGCCATCATCAGAGGGTCCATACCAGGACCCCGATGAGAACGACCACCTCGATCCCCGCCCCTCCAGCCTCGCTCGACGAAGGGCGCGTCCCGGCCGGGCTCCGGCTCTTGAGCCAGGGCCGGCATCCCGAGCGATATCAGAGCCAGCAGAGCCACAAGGGCCAGCAGCGCGATCGTCGCAACGTTCAGAGGTGCGACCAGGGTGTTGTTTCTCGTTGTCATGTTCATCTCCCGTGTTCTCGATCGGTTGGCTCGGTCACATCTAGATAGATGCGCTTCGCTCCTCGGCGGTTACGGTGTTCGTCGCGTTGCTGGCCCGCGCCGCCTGTCGGAAGGAGGCCCTTCGCCTCGAAAGCGTTCCCGGCGGCGCTCCTGTCGAGACATGAACTCCTGCAACCGAGCGCGCTGCCCAGGTGTCAGCACTTCAGAGATAGCTTCCATCGTTTCGGTGTTCATGGCACGAAGCCTCGGCCCGAAGTCGCGGCGTAGCGCTTCCGCCTCGCGTCGACTTCGTTCGAGAATCTCGCGCACCTCGTCGCGCTGGCGCTCGCTGAGCTCCAGATTGTGGGTCAGCCAGCGCTCGAACATCGGGCCTACCGGCATCGGCGGGGCGGTAGGCCTCTCAATGCGCTGGGAATAGACCATGTGGGCCCCCAGAGCTCCAATCGCCAGCCCGCTCGCAAACAGCGCAGCCGCCGCAAGAATCGCAATGCCTTTGTTCACCTGCGCACGCCTTCCTATTCGCCGCTCAGAACCCAGATCAACACTTGGTCGTCTCCGGCCTCGGTCCAGAGTTCGACCGGTGAGGGTGTGGTGAGCCAGCACCATCCCAGGAGCGCCAGCGCAAGCGCCGTCGTCGCCGGCAGCAGCCGCAGGGCCGCCCAAGTCAACGGATTCTCCCGCTCCGGCAGGCCAGCAGCCACCCGGGCCGCGAAGTTCGACGGCGGCAGCGCATTTGCATTGGCCGGTCGGCCGAGAAGCTCACCGGCGGACACCATGCGCTCCGCGAAGCGTGCGCAGTCCGAACAGCGCTGTCGGTGCCGTTCGAGAGCGGAAAGCATTCCCTCGGCTTGCCTCGCCAGAGCCGTTTGAAAGTCGTGACAGTTCATTTTCCGGTCTCTCCATTCAACAGTTTCCGCAACCGACGGCGCGCACGATGGGCCCGCACCTTGACCTTCGACCGGCTCCACCCGAGCTTGTCGGCGATCTCGGCGGACGTCCAGCCTTCTCCGTGCAGAAGCTGGAGGACAAATCGATCCTCGGGTTCGAGCTTTGCGAGCAGGCGCTCGGCGTCCAGCCGTTGCCCGGGTTTCGTCTCGGGCGCCGCGACGTCGAAATCGGTGACGCCAGCATCCTCAGGCCGGCGTTTTCGAAGCCTCGCGTAGCAGCAGTTGAGGCAGACCCGGGTCAGCCAGTGCTCAAACGGTGCCTTGGCTCGATAGGTACCGAGCTTGCGCCAGATCAGGAAAAAAGTCTCCTGGGCCACCTCTTCGATCTCCTCGGGCCGGCGAAAAAAGCGCCCCGCCAGGCGAAACACCCTGCGCTCGTGGCGCTTGACCAGAGCTTCGAACGCCCCCCGATCCCCGCGCCGGGCGGCCTCGATCCAGAGAGCCTCCTCCCGGTTCGCCGCGTCGGCGAAGCCCTCGCTCACCCCGGTGTTCCAGCAGATGTTCCAGTAAGTCTCAGCGGCCATGGCTCTCCCGCTAGGTTAGATGCTCGGGCCCGCGCCGCGGTTACAGAGCGCGCCGCCAGGGGTCCGGCGGGGCTGGTCATCCGGCGCGCCCGACGGTCTCGGGAGCATACCGACGCCTCAGCCTGAGAACGCTTCCCTCCCGGGTGGCCTGAAACAGCTTTCGAAATACCGGTTCGTACGAGCTGCCGGCGGCCGGCTTGCCGTTGACCTCGGTCAGGTCGATCGACTTGTTGGGCTCGCTCTGGCGAGTCAGGAGGTTCTTCATGAATCCGAAATAGCGTTCGAGCTCGGGATGGTCGGTCGCCGCATCGATCTCCAGACGACCGCCATGGCCGCGCGAAATCACCACCAGATGGGCGCCGTGAAAGACGAGATGGTTCGACGGCAAACGCGCCGGGAGCTTTCCCTTGAACTCCTCCAGGCCCAGCCCCGCCGGAGAGGCCGGATCCGCGGCGCTCATCCAGTAGATCGCATCCGTGGGCAGGCCGTCGCGGAGCTGGCGCACCGTGTCGTGGGCGGCAAACTGAAGGCCCGCGATGCCGTCGAAGAACTGACCGGCCACGATCTCGCCGGAAAGCTCCATCAGGCGCAGCGTCCTGAAGAGGCTCGACCAGGAGAACGCCCCCGCCTCACGGCTGAGGAGCTCTCGGAACACCACACCGTACCGGTCGAGCAGAAGTCGCACACGATCCTTGTTGGTCTCTTCGCGATCGAGCGCATCCTCCGACCGTCTCTCGGCCAGGCCTTCGATCGCGAACCAGTCGCCCGGGTAGAAGACATTGGGCCGCCACCGATCCACGGAGCCGCGGCGCGACGGTCGCCGCACCCGAGGTGGCGCCGGTTCTCCCCTCGCGCCCGAGGCCGCGTCGAAGGCAAAGTGTGTGGCCAGACCCTGCCGGACCGCGGCGAAGCTGGTGTTCGACAGCTCGCCTCTCCACGCGGCTTGCCAGAGTCGATCGGCGGTTCCCGACAACGGCTCGCCTCGGTGGCGAGCGATCTCCTCGAACCGAAACCTCCCTCCCGGAATCGGTAGGAGCGGCGGCCGCGGGTCGGCAGACTCGGGCGGATCGACTTCGTTGGGCTCTTCCGAAACCTGTGCTTCGCCTCGCACCAAGGCGATCTCCTCGGGAAACACGAAACAGAGCTTCTCCCTGCCGCGGCCAAGCCAGAGAAGGTCGGTCTCCTGAAACACGCTGTCCAGCCAGGCGGTGTAGTACGGATCCAGGCGCGCTGGGAAGATCTCGGACTCCCAGAGCTTCGCCGGCGCGGCGTAGCCGATGAGGTGGTCGAGCGCGCGCTTGAGGTCCTGCCGATCGCCGCCGCGCCCGATGAGACGTTGACGCCGCGCAAAGAAGAGGGCAAGTTCCCCGAGCGGTCGCGCCTCGAGCCTGGGTCGGCTACGCGCGCGCTGAATTCTCAGGAGCCGTTCGAGGTTCTCGGCGTCGCAGAGCTCGACCTCGTCCCGATCATGGCGAAACCGATCAGCGATCACCACGCCCTGCTCTGTAAGATCCGCAATCGAGCCGTCGAGCCGTGCCCGCGACAAGCCGAGTACGGCCTGCGCTCTGGCTTCCGGTACGGGACCGTAAAAGCGGAGCCATTCGGCGAGGAGCTGTTCCGCGCTGCCCAAAAGCTCAGGGTCGTCGGCCGCGGCGCGTGGCAGGTCGGCATCGGAGCCGCCCGAAAGCGGCGTCACCGAGCGCGGCGAGCCCAGCGCGGCGATCAGCTCCGGCAGGCGCTCCCGCGCGCAAACAACGGTAGCGTCCCAGCGCGCCACCACGAGCCTGGGGGAAGCGGCCTCGAGAACCGGCTGCAGTTCGCTCGAAGGCCCGCCCTCCGAAGAGCCGTCGCGCTCAATTGCCTCGATCAGCTCGCGCCACTCCTCTTCGGCGATCAGGGCGCGCTCCTTGACCCACTCGACCAGCTCGACAGCGTCGCGCGGCGCATACCCGGGGAAGGTCCGCTGGAGTTTGCGCTCGAACTCCTCGAGTATCGAGCCGCGAAACCGCGGTCGAAGCTCCGCCGAAAACACCACCTCGCGCAGCACGCTGTCCTTTAGCGCGCCGGTCTTTCGCGTCTCGGGAGCATCGTCTTCGTACATGAGACGGTTGGTCGTTCGCCACATGAGGTCGGCCGCAAACGGCGACGCCGCCGAGGTCGCCACCTCATCGATCCTGATCTCGCCGCGATCGAGCTTCTGAAGCGCTGTCTTGAGCGCCTCAAGTTCGAACTCGTCTTCGATGCAGGTCCGCCAGGTCTCCACCACGATCGGAAAGTCTCCGTAACGAGAGACCGACTCGAGGAGCTTTTTGCCGCGCTCGCGCTGCAGCCAGAGCGGCACCCGGCGCTTCAAGGTCGAGCGCGGCAGAAGCAGTGCCCGGCCGGCGTTCTCGCGAAAGCGGGCTCCAAAAAGACCCGTCGCATCGAGGCTCTTCTTGAGCAGGCTTGCGAGCGGCACGGTCGCGAGGTGGGTGACGAGATCGGCAATCGACAGATCTTCGGGCCCGGTCAGAAGGAGACAATCGTTGTTGGCGTCGCACTCCAGGCTCTCTCCGAAGAGCTCGCGACAGGCGATTGGCAAAATCAACGACAGCGGACGATTGAGACGCCCCCCCCAGCCGGAGTGGAGGATCCACGTCCGGCGCCCATTCGAGGCGTCGTCGGGCGGCAGCTTCTCGAGAAGCAACCGGTGGCGATGCGGCAAGAACCCGGTCGCCGCCCGCTGCCGTTCGAGCCATTCGATGAGCTCGCTTGCCGCGGCGTTCTCCATGGCGTGCTTTTTGACCAGCTCGTCGAAAAGCTCGGTCGCGCCCTCTCGGCTGGCCAGCGTCCGGTCGGCCCGCTCCAGAAACGAGCCGATCCGCTCCGAAAGATGGAAGCTCCGATTGCGCTCCTCAGCTCGCCAGAACGGAGCAAAGGACGAACCCCGGCGCGACGGCGAAACCAGCACATCGCTATGAGTGATCTTGCGGACTCGCCAGGATTGCGCGCCGAGGGTGAAGGTATCTCCAAGCGATCTCTCCCAAACGAACTCTTCGTCGAGCTCTCCGAGCTTGGCGAGGCTCTCGTGGTGACGAAGTTGAAAGTAGCCGCGGTCCGGGATCGTGCCGCCGGCCATGTAAAGGTAGCGCTCGACGCCACGACGCGCCCGCACGGTGCCGTCCAGGCGATCGAAGGCCAGCCGCGGTTCGAGCTCGCGCACACGGCTGTCGGCATATCGACCCGAGAGCATCTCCACGACCATGTCGAACTGCCGTCGGGAGAGGTCTCGGTAGGGGTACGACACGCGAATCCGGTCGAACAGCTCGTCAATACCCCATGTCCGGTAAACCGTCATCGACAGGATCACCTGAGCCAGCACGTCCAGTGGGCAACGCACCGGAGCGACCTCCTCGATGTCGTGTTCGAGGACGCAACGCGCGGTCACCGCCGCCTGGACGAGATCCCGGCCCAGAAACGGGAAAAGCCTCGCCTTCGATATCTCGCCGACGCCGTGGCCGGAGCGACCCACTCGCTGCACCGCCGACGCGATCGACGGCGGCGTCTCGACCAAGAGCACCTCGTCGAGGGCGCCAATGTCGATACCCAGCTCGAGCGAATTGGTGGCCACGATAGCGCGCAAGCGACCCTGCTTCAGCCGTTCCTCGACCACCGCGCGCAGCTCTCGTGACAGCGAGCCGTGATGCGAATAGGCGAGCTCACCGCCGCGCTCGACCTGCGCGCTTTCGTTCAGGAGCCGGGTGATTTTCTCCGTCTTGCGCCGACTGTTGGCAAACAGTAGCGTCGATCGGTTGGCTTCGATCACCTCGCGGAAGCTGGCGGTCAACGACTCCCAGAGATTGGCTGGAGACTCTCCAGGAAGGGCGTTCTCGCCCGCCGCCGGGACCGCTTCGAGCCCGCTTGGGCGGCAAACGCGCAGATCATAGGCCTTCGCCGACGTCGTTCGCACGACCGCCACCTGGCGCGCGCTGTAGACCGTCTCGCCTCCGGTCCGACTGGTCTGGTACCCGCCGACGAAGCGAGCCATCTCGGACAGTGGCTTGACCGTCGCCGACAGCGCGACGCGCTGAAACTCACCCGACAGCTCGGTCAGGCGATCGACGCCGGTGATCAGATGGGTTCCGCGCTTGGATCCCGCTACCGCGTGAATCTCATCGAGGATCACGGACTCGAGGCCGGAGAACAGCCTGCGCCCTCGTGGCGAGGTGAGGAGGATGTTCAGGCTTTCGGGTGTCGTGATCAGGACCTCGGGGGGACGTTGGAGCATCTTGCGGCGCTCCGACGCCGAGGTGTCGCCGCTGCGCACTCCGACTCGAACCGGTTCGGGCTCGCGGCCCGCTGCGGTGAAGGCCGCCTCGAGCTCGGCCAGCGGGCCGAGGAGGTTTCTCTCGATGTCGTTGTTGAGCGCCTTGAGCGGCGACAGGTAGAGCACCCGCACGCTACCGCCCTCCCTGGCGCCGGCCCAGGCGCCGGTCAGCAGGCGGTCCAGTGCCCACAAGAACGCGGTCAGGGTCTTGCCGCTGCCGGTGGGAGCGGTGACCAGGACATGCTCGCCGGCGGCGATCCGTGGCCACGCCAGCTCCTGGACTTCGGTCGGCTTCCGGAACCGCTTCTCGAACCAACCTGCGGTGACCGCGTCGAACGCAGCAAGAGCTTCGTTCGAGCGAGGACGTGCCGACTCAGCCGCCATGGGCGGAATCTATCGCGGGCTCGGCGAGATCGATGTAGATCGGGCTTCCGGTGAGCTCGACTCGCCGTTTCGAGCTGAGCTCGCGCGCCTCGCCGTCTCTGGAGGTCAGGCGCTCGACGTCCCCGCCCAAGACAACCGACTCCGGACCCTCGACACTCCAAGCGGCCAGCCGGGTTCCTCCCCCGCGCTCGAAGCGAAGCACTCTCGAAGTCGGGCTCGGTCTTGTCGCGCCGACGAACCTGGCGCCCTCGAGGCTCGATTCGAGGGTCGCCAGCGCCTCGAAACTCGGTCGCCGGCGCAGGGACGGACCCGAGGGATCACACAGGCCGTAGCCGCGGGCGGCCAGTTGCCACCAGTACACTCGCTCGACGAAGCCTGAGGTGAGCGCGAGCAAGTAGTAGCGAGCGAGGTAGTCGGCCTGGGTCTCTTCATCCACCGAGACGGTCCGGCCGGCGGGCGAGTGGGGCCCCTCCCAAAGCGGCCAGTTGACCTCGGTGATCCAGCACTCGTCGCCCGAGTTTCTCGACGTCTCGGCGATGGCCTTGAGCAGCGCGCACTTGGCGATCGTGTCGAAACCCAGCTGGGTATTCTCCGGCGCTCCACGGCGATCGACGTAGAGAAGAGCCGATACCGCGTCGAAGTGAGCCTCTGTCTTCATGTTGAGCACCGCAGCGGTGGCCTGGAACTCGAAATCGATGATCGCCGGGCCCAGCAAGCGCGTGCCCGGAAACTCCGAAAGGATCTCGCCGGCCGCCGCCGCCAGCTCAAGGTATTCGCGATAGTTCCAGACCCCCCACTTCGACCGATTGATCGCCTGCCCGATCTGGAAGCTCGCGCCCATCGGGCGAAACCGCTCGGCGAGCTCGCGAACTGCGGCCCGCCAGCGTTCCGGATCGCGGACCAGCTCACGATTCTGGGGCAGCGCAAAGGCCAGGTCATAGCCTCGGGCATGAAGCTCGCGCGCCAGAGCCTCTTCATCCGAATGATCCGACTGCCACGGATGAAGCCGCAGGAGGACATTGCGAACCCCCAAGCGCTCGACGGACTCGAGCAGCTCGGCCTCCTTACTCGGCAAGGGACGCAGCGCGACACCCGCCCCCCGCCAGATGGTCGGGCGGGTCTGGCTCGTGGACAGAAGCTCTCGATAACGCGCCCAGACCTTGGGCGCCGCCCTGCCGGCGGCGAGCAGAGCCGCGGCGTGCGCGGAGGTGTCGGCGAGCCGGATCGCGGTCCGTTCGCCTCGGCTCGCGTGCTGGTGCGGCTGGTCCGAGAGATGGTCCCAGACCGCCTTGTCCCTGGCGGGGGCATTCCTGGGCGCCTCGGGAATGTGTGCATAGGCCTTGCGCTGAACGAGCCGGCCCCGGATCGCTCGAAGCGGAGCCCGCAAACGGGGCTTCCAGCGATTTTTGGCCAAAAAACCCTGCTGCAAACACCGATAGGTGATCCCTCGGAGTGACCCGAGCGGTAGGTCTCGCCCCCAGTAGGCTCGCCAGAAGGCGACCCTATCCGCGGTCTCGAGGATCGGCAGACGGCAGATATCGCGCAGGCGGGTGAGCGCGCCGAGCCGCAGCTCGAGCCGCGCGCGGTCGAGATCGATCAGCTGAATCGCCAGCCCGGAGCCTCTTAGGCCGCGCTGCACCAGCAGATTGCCGATCGACAGATCTCGATGCCAGACGCCGGCCGCGTGGAGCCGGGCGAAAGTCTTCCCGATGGCGATCATCAGCGCCGCGCGATCGATCCACGGAAACTCTGATGCCACGGTGCCCTTGGCAATCGCCCGAAAGATGTAGCGGCTCTCTACGAAGTCGTCGACCCTGCGGGTCACGAAAAGCGAGGGCCCTTCGGCCCGTTCGGATTCGATCAACAGAACCGGTTCCGGGGTCAGGACGCCGGCTCCCAAGACCACTTCGGCGGCACGCCAGCTTCGGCGGGCCTTGCTGCCCCGGAACTTCCGCTTCCACCGCGCCCGCCAACCGGCGCCCGAGAACTGCTTGACCACCACCTCCCGGTCGCCGGTCGCGCTTTCGCCCTTGGGCTGTCCTGCCGGCAGCTCGATCGGGAGCTCGGTGATGTAGAGATAGTCTCGGCCCCAGTGAAGGGTCTCCTTGGCCTGCCCCGGATCGGCGAGAAGCCGCACCGCCTCCTGCAACAGATCCTCCGGAATCAGGCCGTCCTTGACCTCCCCGGTCCAGCCCGGGAAGCGAAATGACCGGCTGCCTGGCATCGGACTCAGAGTATCGGAGGCGTCAGCCGACCGGTAGGTCGCTTCCCGGTAACGGTCCTCCCTTCGGGCTTGGACCCTGCCGGCGAGCCGAAATCCGCCGCTGCGCAAGGCTTCTTACGCCTCCGCGATGTGGTATTCCTCGTGATGAAGCGTGGCGTCCGCCCTGAAGGCCAACTGCTCGCCAAGAGCCTCGCGCAACTCGTCGAGAATCTCGCTCTGCTCGCTCTCGAGCGAGCTCAGCACCTCGGTGTGCACGTTCACCACCAGCCGCCTATCGCCGAGATGGTTCGCTCGCGCCAGAATCTCGCGGCGCAACCGCAGGCATATCGTGGACAGCGAGCGGATCCGACCGCTGCCTGCACAGGTCGGACACGGCCGGGTCAACAGGCGGCTGAGGTTTTCCCTGCTGCGCTTGCGGGTGATCTCGACCAGGCCGAACTCCGACAGACTCAGCACCTGGTGCTTGGCGCGGTCCTTCTTGAGCTCGCGCTGCAGCGCGGCGAACACCACTTCCCGATTCTCGACTTCCGCCATGTCGATCAGGTCCACCACGATGATCCCGCTCAAGTCTCGCAGCCGGATCTGGCGCACAATCTCTTCGACGGCCTCCAGATTCGTCTGCAGCACCGTCGATTCGAGATCCTTGCGTCCTACGAACCGCCCCGTGTTGACGTCGATCGCCACCAACGCCTCCGTCGGGTTGATCACGATGTAGCCGCCCGATCGCAGCCAGACCTTGCTACGCAGCGCGCCGTCGATCTCGCGCTCGATCCCCAGCTCTTCGAACAGCGTGCCCTCCTCCTCCCAGAGTCGTACCCGCTCGGTCAAGTGAGGTGACAGCCCCCGGGTAAACGACACGATCTCGTCGTAGGCCTCAGTGCCATCGACCAGCACCTCCTCGATCTCGGCGGTGAACCGGTCGCGGACGAATCGCAAAGCCAGGCCCTCTTCACCGTGAAGCTGGCTCGGAGCCGACGCAACCTGGGCGCGCTCCTGGATCTCTTTCCACTTGCCTCTGAGGATCTCGAGATCCTGCACGAAGTCCTCGCGCTCTTTTCCTTCGCCGGCGGTGCGAACGATCATGCCGCCGTCGTCAACTTCGAGCTCCTCGAGAACGGTGCGCAGCCGTTCGCGCTCCGTGGCGTCTTGCAACCGCCTCGAGATTCCGTTGCTGCGCACCGTGGGAACAAATACCAGATAGCGCCCGGGAATGGTGATCTCCGTCGTAATCCGAGCGCCCTTGTTCGGAAGTGGGGCCTTGACCACCTGAACCACCAACTCCTGACCCGCGGTCAAGACATCTTCGATCGGAGGAACCGAGACCGGCGGAAACTCTTTTGTCTGGGGGTCTGCGTCGGAAAGGTCGTCGATCGCCGCCAGCGCTTCTCGCACGTCTCCGGCAAACAAGAAGGCGTCGCGAACGAGGCCGATGTCCACAAAAGCGGCCTGCATTCCAGGGAGGATTCTCGACACTCGGCCCTTGAAGACGTTGCCCACAACGCTGCGGCTCTTCTTGCGCTCCAGGTGGATCTCGGTGAGCCGCCCCTCCTCCAGAACCGCGACTCGCGTCTGGTGGCGGTCGCTCTCGACCAACAGCCGGCGGGTGGGCTCCTGTGATCGCTCAGCGATTGACATAGCGGCGAAAGTCGATTCCCAGAATCGTTCCGGCGGCAAAGAAATTCGCGACGATGAATGATCCTCCATACGAGAGGAAGGGAAGTGGAATACCCGTGATCGGTACCAGACCGACCACCATGGCGGTGTTGTAGAGAACGTGAAACGAGAACAGCGACAGGAAACCTACGACCAGGAGTATGGCAGTGCGGTCTCGCGCCCTCAGCGCTACGGCGAAACCGTTCATGGCATAGCTCGAGAACAGAGCCAGAACCGTCAGAACACCGACAAACCCCCACTCCTCCGCCAGCACAGCAAAGATGAAGTCGGTATGCCGCGCGGGCAGAAATCGCAGCTGGCTCTGAGTTCCCTGCATGTAACCCCTGCCGATCAGCATCCCCGAGCCGACGGCAATCTTGCTCTGCTGCAGCTGATAACCGGTGTTGAGTGGATCACTGCCGGGCGAAAGAAATGTCTTCACCCGCGTGCGCTGGTAGTCGAGCATGGCGAAGTTCCAGAGCAGAGCGCCCGCGAGCAACAACACCAGGGCACCGGCGACCAGTACTCGCCATTTCACTCCGCTGACGAGCAACATGCCCGCCAGGATCGGCACGAACATGGCCGCGCCGCCGAGATCCCGCTCGAGTGCCACCAGCAAAACCGGCAAGCCGATGATGCCGCAGGCGGTGAGGATCTGCGGAACCCGAACGAATCTTCGGTTGATACCCGCCAGGTAGCGTGCGAGAAGCAAAATCGTTGCGATCTTGGCGAGATCGGAGGGCTGGAGTTGCGCCGCGCCGACGCGTAGCCAGCTGCGCGCACCGCCGGCCTCGGCGCCGATCATCAGAACCGCGATCAGTAGCAGCATCGCGCCGGCGTAGATTGGCGCTGCGAACTTGGTCAGCACCTGATAATCGAGGCTGAATGCCACGGCGCACGCCACCAGCCCCAAAATGATCCGCAAGGCCTGACGCGGCAGGTAGTCGAGCGCCAACTCGGAGCTGGCGCTGTGGATCGTCGCCAAGCCCACCACGGCGAGCAGCAGGGCCGACGCGAGCAGACCCCACCTGACTCCGGCGAGGTGCCGTACGGTCACCTGCTCGTCAGGAGAGGTCGCGAGTGTCGTTAGCTTTGCTGAAGTACTTCTCATAGAGAATCCGCGCCAGCGGCGCGGCCTGCTCCGAACCCTTGCCACCATGCTCCACAAAAACCACGACCACCAGCTCGGCGGCGTCGGAGGGCGCGTACGAACCAAACCAGGCGTGGTCGCGCTGCTCAAGGGGCAGCTCACCGCTGTCGATCCATGTCTTCTGTTCCACCACTTGCACCGTACCGGTCTTGCCTGCGATATCGACACCTTCGAGCCGCGCGACCGCTCCGGTGCCGCGATCGTTGACTACCGCCCAAAGGGCCTTGCGCACGACCTCCAAAGAGGCGAGGTCGGTCGCTACCGGCTCGTGCCGCGGCGGGGAATCGCCTCGCACGAGGTGCGGCTGCACGCGGTAACCACCGTTCGCCACGGTTGCCATCAGGGAGGCGAGTTGCAGCGGGGTTACCAGAAGCGGCCCCTGGCCGATCGCGACCGAGATGGTCTCTCCGGGGTACCACGGTGTCCTTCGCGTGTTGAGACTCCAGTCGAGGTCCGGGACCAGGCCCCGCTTCTCGCCGGCCAGATCGATCCCGGTAGCGCTTTCGAGACCTAACCTGCGCGCGTACTCGGCGATCTTCTCGATTCCGAGCTTCTGTCCCAGATGGTAAAAATAGACATCGCAGGATTTCTGGATTGCCTGATGCAGGTTCACGGAGCCGTGACCCCGGGAGTTCCAGCAGCGGAATCTGCGGTTGTAGATACGGGTCGCACCAGTGCAGAACAGCCGATCATTCTGGTCGACAATTCCCTCCTCGAGGCCGGCTATCGCCACCACGATCTTGAAGACCGAGCCCGGCGAGTACACGCTCTGAATAACCCGATTCTGTAGCGGGTTGTGGGGCGCGTTGACGATCTCACCCCATTCCCCTCGCTCCAGGCGGCGCGCGAAGGCATTCGGGTTGTAGGAGGGGGCCGAAACGAAGGCCAGAATCTCACCGGTGTTCGGGTTCAACACCACCGCCGCGCCGACCCGGTCGGCAAAATAGCGCGCCGCCTCTTGCTGCAGATCGAGGTCGAGCGTCAGCCGGACGTCGCGCCCGGACGACGAGAGCCGGTTGCCGTGCTCCTCTCTCAACCGGCCCCGACTATCGACCACCACCACCCGTTCTCCGTCGCGTCCGCGCAGAATCGCATCATGACTCTGCTCGACGCCGCGCCGGCCGACGAGATCGCCCGCCGCCAGGGAGCCTTCGGCCTGTCGAAGCTCACGCTCCGAGGCTTCACCGAGGTAGCCGAGCACATGCGCGGTCAGCGGGCCGTGGCGGTAAAGCCGCAGGTGCTCGACATCGATCTCGAACTCCGGATGCTCGAGTGCTTCGACCGAAAAACGTGCAACTTCGGCCAGCGACAAGTTCTCCGCCAAAAGCACCGGCTTGAATCGGGACGAGCCTTTCGGCCCTGCCAGCGCCCGCTCGAGATCCTCGCTCCGACGGCCCAGGATAGCTGCGGCAAACTCCACGCTGCCGGCCACATCGGCGCTCAGGCTGCGGTTGATCAACAGCCGGTAGCTCGGAACGTTCTCGACCAAAGGTCGGTCCTCGCGATCGTAGATCAACCCGCGCGGCGCCTTGATGGGCGCCTTGCGCAAGCGGTTGTTCTCAGCGCGCTCCCGGTAGTAGGTGCCGTGAACCACCTGCACGAACCAGTAGCACGAAGCCACCAAGACCACGACGATTAGAAAGCTCAACCGCAGCGCCGGCAGTCGGCGCACCAGGTCCTCTCGGTGCTCACGCACTTCCATCATCGACCCGGCCTCGCTGCTGCTCTCATCGGAGCCTCGCCGTGCGGGAGCGCCGCCACCGCGCACGCCACCTTCGAAAGCGATTGCGCATCAGGTGCCCAGCCAGACCGGTCGCCCCCACGGCCAAGAACAAGACCAGCAGCCAGATCAGCTCGGGCGTCGCCGCGCCCGGTCGCAGCAGCCTGCCGAGCGCGACAAGCAGAAGCTGCTGTGCCGCAGCTCCAAGCGAGAACAACAAGAAGACGTTGGTCGGCTTGTGTATGACGAGCCGCTGCGCCGCAACCGCGGCGCCGTAGCCGACCACCGTGTTGCAGAAGCCGTAGGAGCCGTAGAGCCCTCCGGTCATGACGTCCGCCACCCATCCTGTTGCCAGGCCGCCGAGCAGCCCCGCGATAGGGCTGCCACCGAGAGCGTTGAAAAGCGCCACGACAAGAAACACGTCCATGAATGAAGTGAAGTCATCGAACAGGCGCACGCCGATGAAGTGGACCACGACGGCCACCAGAAGGCCGGCGATGAATCTAGCGGCGCGCATCTTCCTCGTTCACCAGCTCGGTGGGCACCGGATCCGGGTTCAACAGAAACACCTGATCCAGCTGGCCGAGCACCACTTCCGGCACCAGTCGGATCTCGTGGAAGAGCTCGTTGCCGGGGGTCACCGAAACCACCGTCCCGATCGGAATGCCGCGCGGGTAGACGCCGTCGATGCCCGCGGTCAGCACCCGATCCCCGACGCGGACTTCCTCCTGTAGGGGAACGAAATCCAGTTCCAGGAAACCCTGCTTGCCACCACGCACCACGCCCTGCCGGCGAGTCCGCTCGATCATCGCGCCGACGCTCGCGGAACGATCGGTGATCATCTGGACCTTGGCGTAGCGCCCGGCGGGAACCACCACGCGACCGACGAGGCCGGCATCGGTGACCACCGGCTGCTGCCGCCGAACGCTCCGGTCTCCAACGTAGAGCACCAGGGTTTGCTGCCAAGTACCGTAATCGAGAAGCACCACATCGGCCACGCGCGGCATGGAACCGCTGGCCCCCGCATAGTCCGCGGTTTTCGACAGCAGTTCCAGACGTTGCTCGAGCCCGAAGGCCTCGACTCTCTTCTGGCGGAGCTCCTTCACCTCCTCGCGTAGTGCTTCGTTGTCGGCCCTCAACCGGCGGCGCGTCTCGAAGCCGGCCCGCAGCCGAGAGAGGCCGGCCGCGGTGCCGTCGATGACACTCGCGACAGGCGCCACCAAGCGAAGCATCGAAGCTTCGAGCACGCTGTAGCCGCGGTCTTCGGTCCGCACCTGTGCGCTCAGCAGGATCAACTGCGCCAGCAAGACGGCGACCAGCAACCAGCGAATGCGCTTCTCGGACACCCTTCACCTTAGCGCGAGCGAGTCGGTAAGAGCGGGCACATGAAGACTCCATCCTTCAGCGGATCGAGACCTTCCTAAGAAGCTCGATATCTTCCAGTACCCTGCCGGTCCCTAGAACCACGCTGGACAGCGGATCTTCGGCGAGCACAACCGGCAGGCCGGTCTCGTTGCGCAAGCGCTGATCGAGACCTCGAAGCATCGAGCCGCCCCCCGAGAGCACGATTCCCTTGTCCATGATGTCCGCCGAAAGCTCGGGAGGAGTTCTCTCCAGTGCCATGCGCACGGCCTCGACGATCGTCATCACCGGTTCGGCCAGAGCCTCCCGAATTTCCTCGTCGGTGACCGCCAGGGTCTTGGGTACGCCTTCAACCAGATCCCGTCCCTTGATCTCCTGCCGCAGTTCCTCTTTGAGGGTGTATGCCGAACCGATGTCCATCTTGATCTGCTCCGCGGTCCGCTCTCCGATCAAGAGGTTGTACTTGCGTTTCAGGTACTGGATGATCGCGTCGTCCATCTCATTGCCCGCGATTCGCACGGAACGGCTGTAGACAGTTCCAGCCAAAGAGATCACAGCAACGTCCGTGGTTCCGCCGCCGATATCCACGATCATGTTTCCCGAAGGCTCGGTGATCGGCAGGCCGGCGCCGATCGCCGCCATCATCGCCTGCTCGACCAGGAATACTTCTGAGGCACCGGCGCGCATGGCCGAGTCCTTCACCGCCCGCTTCTCGACCTGAGTTATCTCCGAAGGCACGCCGATTACGATTCTCGGATGAACGTACATCCTCCGACCGTGCGCCTTCTGGATGAAGTACTCGAGCATCCGCTCGGTGACTTCGAAGTCGGCGATGACGCCGTCTTTCATCGGCCTAATGGATTCGATGTTGCCGGGAGTCCTTCCGAGCATCTCCTTGGCCTCGGCGCCCACCGCCTCTATTCGATTGGTGAGCTGGTTGACCACCACCACCGACGGCTCGCGAACGACGATGCCCTGGTTGCGGGCATAGACCAGCGTGTTGGCGGTACCCAGGTCGATCGCCAAGTCATTGGAGAAGTAGCGCAGTAGGGAAGCAAACGGCATGCGTGTCTCTATCCTTCCTCTTGGCCGCCAGTATCGGCGCTCGGGTCCACCATCGAGCCAGAGCTCTGCTTCGAGGCCAGAACTCGAAACCGATGAATCGGGCTCCAAGGCCCGCGTTCGCCCTCGTCGTCGAACGCCGCGACCCTCCAAACAAACGTCCCCTCACCGCGCAGGCCGAGCGTCGCTTCGGTCTTGCGCCGATTCTCTATGTCAATCACATTATCGACGAATAGACGATTCCCGGATACCTGAAGCGCGTACCGCTGGGCTCCGTTGACCGATCGCCAGCTAAGAGCGAGCTCTCGGGTGGCGTCCAGGTAGAGCTCCAGGTTGTCGTTCGGGCTCACGAGTTCGGGAGGATCCGGCACTCGCCGAGGAGCCGACAGGCCGCCAGCGCGCTGCACGACCTGCTCGAGCTCTCCGATTTCGCGAACCGGCCCGCCGTCTTTGGCGACCACCCGAACTCCACCGCGGAACGCCGTGAACCTGCCCTCGCCCTTCTCTTCGTCGTAGGACACGACGGCCTCCGAACGCTGCCGCACCTCGGCTTCGGCCTTGGGCGTCGTCACCCGGCTGGCAGCTTCGGCGGTGCTCAAGTTGACCCACCCGGACTCGAGCGCTATCGTGCGGCCGCCTCGACCCGAACCGTTGGCCTGAGAACGGCTGACCAGAACGACGGTTCCCGGTCGCACGGTAAACAGCGTTCCGTCCACCATCATCACCTCGGCGGATCCGTTCCCCGAGGTCTTGATGTAGTCGCCGCCATGAACCACCATCCTGCCGCGCGCCGGACGCCACTCACCCCGCTCGCCGCGTCGCACCTCGACCCCGCCCCGCGTGGTGATGAACTGAGCATCGCCGGAGGGGCTGCGGTTGCGAAGAGAGTCGACGATCGAGGAAAACAACGAGCGGCTTCGCTCCGCCAGGCGCAGGGCCTCCGGCATTTCCTTCTTCTGGTAGTGGGTCCTCGCTCTCGCGAGCTCGCTCTGTGCAGTCTGAAACTTTTCCCGATAGCCGACGATACCGCTCTCTTTTTGGAGGCGCTTCGCCAACGCGTCGGCCTCTTCGAGAGCCAGCGACACCTCGCGATCGAGGAGGTGGTTCGACAGGAGGCGATAGCCCACGAACCCGCCTCCCACGATCGTCAGGAGAAGCAGCAACGAGGTCCAGGTCCGGACCGCGTCCACCGATACTTTGTACCAGTAGCGCTTGTTGTTGCTGTCTCCTGAAGCCAAGGTTTATCCGCCCTTCGGAAGCGGCTGAATATAGCACAAAGCCAATGTTCACCGTAGTTTGCGCGAACTGTCCTCAGCCGAAAAAGACCAGCCGGGCAAGTGCTTCGAGGCCACCCGGTGGCCGCTCGCGACGCCTGGCGACCCGGTCTCGCGGGCGCCTCTCACCGAGCGTCAAGAAACCGCCGCCAGCCCCTAAACTACCCAACCGCTGGAGTTGCGGCGCGTTGGGCAGCCAAGGACCGCCCGTGGCTGCTAGAGTACGGCCCCTGCTCCGGTTTCCGGGGCCCCGGAGGTTCATCATGCTCAAAGTGTTACGCGACAACCTGAAGTACCTGAGCTGGGTGCTCTGGCTCGTCATCGCAGTCTTCATTCTGTTCGTCTTCGTCGACTTCGGGAGCACCGTGCCGACCAACACCGCCTCGGCCGATGTCGCGGCCAAGGTGGGCGGTCAGACCGTTTCCTACGGTGAGTTCGAGAACGCCTACCGGCGCATGGAGAACTTCTACCGTCAGACCTACGGCAACAGTTTCAACGCCGACTTTGCGCGCCAAATCGGCCTGCACCAGCAGGTCCTCGACACCCTGGTTGCGGACCGGATCCTGCTGCTCGAGGCCGAAAGGCTCGGTCTACGGATTACCAACGACGAGCTACAACGGGAGATCCTCACTCTGCCCGTCTTCCAGCGCGACGAAGGCGGTTTCATCGGCACCGACGAGTATGAGCGCATCCTGCGACAGAACAACTACACGGTCGAAGACTTCGAAGCCGGTATGCGCCAGGACCTTCTCCTCGCCAAGGTTCGCGCGATGGTCAGCAGGAATCTCTACGTCGCCGATTCGGAAGTTGAAGACGAGTACCGGCGTCAGGTCGAGCGGGCCAAGATCCGGTTCTTCCGCGCTCCCTACGAAGGGTTTGCCGAAGAGGTGGCCCTCGACGACGGCGCGGTCGAGGCCTACTACAACGAGTACGCGGAGTCTTTCGAGACCCCCGAGCGCCGGGTCGTCGACTACTTGGTCGTGGACCTCGAACAGGTTCGTAGCTCGCTCACCATCGAACCCGAGGCGCTGCGCGCCTACTACGACGAAAACCAGGACGAGTTCAGTCAGCCCGAGCAGGTGCGCGCTCGCCACATCCTCTTGCAGGTCAACGGCGACCGCACAGCCGAAGAAGCTCGCTCTCAGCTAGAGCAAGCCAAGGCGAGGATATCCGGCGGCGAGGATTTCGGCGCGGTCGCGGCAGAACTCTCCGAGGACCCCGGCAGCAAGGCCAAGGGCGGCGACCTCGGCTTCTTCGGACGCGGAGCCATGGTCGAGGGCTTCGAGAACGCGGCGTTTTCGACCCCGGTGGGCCAGATCACCGAACCGGTTCAGACGGATTTCGGATATCACCTGATCGAGGTTCTCGAGCGCAACGACGGTGGCCTGCGTCCGTTCGAGGAGGTTGAAGCCGGCATCAAGCAGCGTCTCCTGGCCGAGCGGGCCGCGCAAGCAGCCGAAGAGAAAGCCAACGAGCTCGCCCAACTCGTGACGGCATCACAGGCCGGGCTCGCCGAGCTCGCCGAAACCGAGAGCGCAGTCACCTTCCAGACCGCGCCGGCTTTCGCGATGGACGAGAACGTGCCTTCGATCGGCAGATCCGCCCCGTTCGCCAACGCAGCTTTCGAACTCGAAGTCGGAGAGGTCTCCGAGCCTGTGCGGGTCGCTCGAGGCTGGGCGATTCTCGCGCTCAAGGAAGTACAAGAGCCCAGGGTACCCGCACTCGACCAGGTGCGCGCCGACGTCGAGGCCGCGCTCAAAGCCGAAACCCAAAAGAGCGCCGCGCTCGCGCGCCTGACCGCGCAACGAGAGCAGGGCGTCGACGCCCTCGCCGCGATTGCCAACGTCGATGTCGAAGAGACCGACAGTTTCGCGCGCGACGGGTCGGCGGGATCTCTGGGCAACAACGCCGAGATCCTCGCAGCGGCGTTCAGCGTGGACGACGGCGCCGTCGGCGGACCGATCGCGACCGACCTGGGGGTGGTCATGTTCGAGCTCGTCGAACGACAGCTGATGGATCCGGTGGAGTTCGAAAGCCAGAAGTTGGCAACCCGGGCGTCGATCGAGAGTCAGCGCGCGGCCCAATTGATGGCCGCTCTCGTGGCAGAAAGGCGACGGGAGCTGAAGGTCTCCTTCGATCCTCAGCTGCTCGCCAACTTCGGTGTCGATCAAGCCGGCCCGGCTTCCGGCTAAGGGAAGCGATGATCGGGTATCTGCGCGGCAAGCTCCTCGACGCCGGCCCCGAACGGATCCTGCTCGACGTCGGTGGCGTGGGCTACGCGCTCGCCATACCCCTTTCCACCTATGCCGAGCTCGATCGGTCGGACAAGGCCGACAGCCTCGGCCTCTTCGTTCACACGCACGTTCGGGCCGACGCTATCGAGCTCTTCGGCTTCTGGACCGAGCGCGAGCGGGATCTGTTTGAAAGCTTGATCGGCGTATCCGGAATCGGACCGCGGCTGGCACGAGTGATTCTCTCCGGAATGTCCACCGACGACCTGGTTCGCTCGATCGCGGGCGAAAACTCGACCCGCCTCGCGACCATCCCGGGCATCGGCAAGAAGACCGCTCAACGCATGGTGGTGGAGCTTAGGGACAAGATGAGAGAGCTCGGCGGCGGCGCCGGCGGACCGGAAGCCGTGTTGCCCGCGGATGACCTGCTGGCCGCCCTGGTCAACCTGGGCTACCGCGCCGGTGACGCCGAGAAGGCGCTGGCGCGCGCGCGCGCGGAGCTTCCCGAGGGCGACTTCGAAGATCTCCTGCGCACCAGTTTGAGGTTTCTGTCCCGCGCCTGAGGAGCGCGGCCTTGCGACCCCGCCGGCCGCCCCGACCGGCCGTTACAATAGCCGTGATGCCTTCCAAGCCAGAGCTCATGTCGGGGGCACCGGATTCCGAGGATCTCGGCGTCGAGGTTTCACTCAGGCCGAGGGTTCTATCCGAGTACATCGGCCAGAAGCGCATCGTCGACAAGTTGAGCGTCTTCATCGAGGCCGCACGCGGGCGGCGTGAGTCTCTGGACCACGTTCTGCTGTTCGGGCCGCCCGGACTGGGCAAGACCACTCTCGCGCACATCATCGCTCGCGAAATGGACACCTCGATTCGAACCACTTCGGGTCCGGTGCTCGAGAGGGCCGGCGACCTCGCGGCGATTCTGACCAACCTCCAGCCCGGGGAGGTGCTCTTCATCGACGAGATCCACCGCCTCGGCCCCACCGTCGAGGAGATCCTCTACCCGGCGCTGGAGGACTACTCGCTCGATCTGGTGATCGGCCAGGGGCCGGCGGCGCGCACGATGCGGATCGATCTGCCGCCGTTCACTCTGGTCGGCGCCACCACCCGCGCCGGCTTGATCACCGCGCCGCTGCGCGCACGGTTCGGCATCGTTCACCGGCTCGACTTCTACCAGCCCCCCGAGCTTGCAACCATCATTCGACGCTCGGGTCAGCTGCTCGACATCGCAATCGACGACGACGGCGCCAAGGAGCTGGCCCGCCGCAGCCGCGGCACACCGCGCATCGCCAACCGGCTCCTGCGTCGGGTTCGCGACTACGCCCAGGTGCACGGCGACGGCACGATCAGCGCCGGGTCGGCGACCCGAGCGCTCGAGCTGCTCGAAGTGGACGAGTTCGGTTTCGACGAGCTCGATCGCAAGATCCTGGCCACCTTGATCGAGCAGTACCGCGGCGGGCCAGCGGGCATTCAGGCAATCGCGGCGGCGGTTGGCGAAGACCGGGGAACGCTCGAGGATCTCTATGAGCCCTACCTGATCCAGGAGGGGTTCCTTCAAAGGACGCCCCGCGGACGGATAGCGACCCGCCGCGCCTATAACCATCTCGGCATTGAGCCGCCGACCGGCAGCGTCGGCTCGCTGTTCTAGGTGCGCTCGGCCGCCGTCGTCTTCAACCCCGCAGCCGGCCGGGGAGGCGCGCCCGCCCGCCTTGCGCGTGTTCTCGAAGCTCTCGAGGGCGCTGGCTTCAACGCCGGGCCGCTGCCGACACGTGCCCCTGGAGACGCCACCAACCGCGCCCGCGAAGCCGTTGACCACGGCGCCGAAGTCGTCTTTTCCTTGGGCGGTGACGGTACCCTGCGCGAATGCGCCGCCGGCCTCCTCGGGTCCAAGGTGCCCCTCGCCTTCCTGCCCACCGGCACCATCAACGTCATGGCTCTCGAACTCGGCGTGCCCTCGCGCCCGGTTGCCGCGGCGCGATCCTATGCCCGCGCTGAGCCGCGCCGGTTCGGCGTCGGTATGGCCGGAGAGACGCCCTTCCTGATGCAGGCCTCGGCCGGAGTGGACGCGTTTCTCATCGCCAGCATGAGGTCGAAGGAAAAGAAGCTCCTCGGCAGGCTCTCGCCGATTCCAGCACTCCTGCGCACGCTCGCGCGGTACCGGTTTCCGGTCTTCACGGTTTCTACATCCGCGGGCTCGCGCGCGGTTACGCTCGCGGTGGCGTCCAACGTCAAGCGCTACGGCGGCCCCTGGAAGCTCACCCCAGAGGCGCGCTCGGACGGCGAGACTCTCGAGCTGTTCAGCTTCGCCGGGCGTGGGCGAGCCGCGGCCATAGGTCTTGCTCTCTCGGTCATCGTCGGCCGCCAGCTCAAGCTCGCGGGCAGTCGCTCGGAGCGCGTCACTCGGGCGACCTTGCAGCCGGTCCCGCGGCTTCCGTTTCAGGTCGACGGCGACGTTTTCGAAGCGAGTCGCGACCGGTCCTTCGAGATCCAGCCGTCGGACCCCGGGATCCACATCCTGGTGCCGACCGGGTGATCGATGCCCGAGCTTCCCGACATCGAAGCCTACCTCGCCGCCCTCGAGCCCAAGGTCGTCGGCCACCGGCTCGAGGACGTGCGCCTGTCGAGCCCTTTTCTCCTGCGTTCGGTCGATCCTCCTCTCACAAGCGTTTCGGGGCGGTCGCTGTTGGCCCTCTCCCGGCTCGGCAAGAGACTCGTCTTCGGCCTCGAAGGAGACCTCTTCCTGGTTCTCCATTTGATGATCGCCGGAAGGCTGCGCTGGAGAGCGCCCGGAACCAAGATCCCAGGCCGGCTCGGCCTGGCGACGTTCGACTTCGAGACCGGCACCCTGGTTCTGACCGAGGCCGGCTCCAAGAAGCGCGCCTCTCTCTATCTGGTTCGCGGGCGAGAAGCTCTCGCCCAACACGATCCTGGAGGGCTCGAGGTGCTCGGCGCGGATCTCGAGAGCTTCATATCGGTTCTCGGGCACCGCAATCACACCTTGAAGCGAGCGCTCACCGATCCGCGCGTCCTCTCGGGCATCGGCAACGCTTACTCCGACGAGATTCTCCACCGCGCACGCCTCTCACCGTTCAAGCGAACCGCCGACTTGGGCGCCGAAGACCTCGCGGCGCTCTTTGAAGCCACCCGCGCCGTTCTCACCGAGTGGACATCGCGACTGACGGCAAGAGCCGCCCGAGCTCGAGACGGCTTCCCCGGCAAGGTCACCGCGTTTCGACCGGAAATGGCGGTCCATGGCAAGTACGGCGCACCGTGTCCGGCGTGCGGCGCGCCGGTTCAGCGCATCATCTATGCGGCCAAGGAGGCGAACTACTGCCCCCGATGCCAGACCGGCGGCAAGATTCTCGCCGACCGGGTGTTGTCGAAGCTGCTCAGAGACGACTGGCCCAGAACACTCGAGGAACTGGAGGAAAAACGCCGCGCCACCGAGTAGAAACCTCCGGCGCCGATCTCGAGCCCCGCCTTTTCGCTAAGATGTCAGCCGATGCCGAAAGCTTCCAACCAGATCGGAAGAAACCTCTTGACCCGATGGTTTTCGCGACTTCGGTTTCCGCAACTCTTTACCTTCACGGCGATTCTCTTTCTGGTCGATTTCTTGGTGCCGGACATGATTCCTTTCCTCGATGAGATCCTCCTCGCCGCGGCGACGCTGCTGCTCGCCAACATGAAAGGCTCGTCTCCGAGCGACAAGATCGACACGGTTGACAAGCCGCCAGAAAAAGACGTCACCCCGCAGGAGTGAGACCGGGCAGTTCGGGGCGCGGGCAGCGCCCGCGCTTCGACCGTTCCAGGCCCGGCGCGCGCGAAGTTGCGGCGCGGCGGCGATCGGGTCAACCGGCGCGCAGAAACTGCCAGCGCAGACGCTCTCCGGCGGGATTCCGCCGGAAGACCTCGGGTTCGATTCGCTCGCGAAACTCGCGCAGAAGACGTGCCACGCCGGCTCCCTCGGCAGCTAGCTCCAGCACATCCGCCGCATCCGTCCCCGCCTTGGTGATGTAGGCCTGCCACACCGCCTCGCGCACCGGCATCGTACTGATCGAGACATTGGGAATTCGCCGTGCACCCTTGCGCAGAATCCGCAGCCGCGCCTCGAGAATCTCCGGATCCTCGACCGAGTCCCTTTGATAGCCAGTGAAGGGCTTCGGAATCAAGATATTGACACCGAGATGGATGTTGCCGATGACCCCGGTCGGCGCCAGCTCCTCGAGCATGATCGCGCGGCACTGACGCGCCAACTCGAGAATCTCCTCGACGTCTCGATCGGTCTCCCCGGGAAGACCGACGATGAAATAGAGCTTGAGCTGGGTGAACCGCGCGCGAAAGATCAGACGAACCTTTTCGAGTAACAAGCTGTTGGGCACCGGTTTGTTGAGCTTGACTCGAAGCTCGTCACTGCCTGTCTCGGGTGCCAGCGTGATGGACCGGTCTCCCGAGGCCGCCAGCGCGGCCAGCACTCCCTCAGTCACCGCCGGAATCCGCACCGAGGAGACCGACGTTCTAAAGCCCATCTGGTTGGCGCTCTCCAAGATCGTCTCGAGCTCCGGATGGTCGCCTACGGCGGTCGCCACGAAGCCGAGCTGATCGGTCACCGGTCGCGCTCGATCGAGAGCCCCGAGAATGAACTCGGTAGGGTGCCAACGAAAGCGACCCATGCCGAAGGTCGCCCAGCAGTATCTGCATTTCTCCGGGCAGCCGCGCGACATCTCGAGCAGGAACTTGTCGGAAAACTCGGTGTGCGGCGTCACGATCGCCGTGGTCGGCAGGTGCCCGGGCTCGCGCATTTGGGCCTCGCTGAGCTCTAGCTTGGCGAGCTTCTTAAAAAACCCGCCCCGCTCTCGGACGCTCTCCGGGTGGTGGTGAGCCGGCACGAAAAAGCCCGGTCGCGACGCCAGCCGCTCGAGCACCGCCGATCGGCTCGACTCTCCGGAGAGCGCAGAGAGCAGGTCCGGAAGCACATTCTCTGCGGCCCCCAGGGTGAAGACATCGATAAACTCGGCCATCGGCAGCGGGTTGATCGCCGCACAGGCGCCGCCCATGATTACCAGCGGATCACCATCCGCCCGCCCGCGCCGGCGCCGCGGAATTCCGGACCGGTTCAGCATCTCGAGCAGGTTGACGTAGTCCCCCTCGAACGAAACCGAGAACGCGATCGCACCAAAGGCCGAGAGCGGCGTTTCGAGCTCTACCGACACCGGCTCGCCCGCACCGTCGGCGAAGAATCGCTCCGCGGACCAACCGCCTTCGGCGTGAACCAGCGCGTAGACGCGTTGCAGCGCCAGAGACGACATCCCGACGTGGTAGCTGTTGGCATAGGCCAGAGCCAGGGTGTAGCTTCCGTGCGGCGAAAACGGCTCCACCGGCCGCTCGGCGGCCCTGTGGCCGGACCAGCTCTGTCTCGTTCGGACGGGTTTTCGGGGAGATTTCATGATCTTGCGAAACCGAGAAGCCGCCTTCATTCTAGCTGGGCTCGCGTTTGGGTCCGATAAACTGATGGTTTGCGCCGGTCGGACAGGGAACCGCCGCCCCGCGGCCCGCGTATACCGTAGCTGCAACCATGATTCGCCAGCCCACAACATTCGATACCGCGTTCCGGTTCATTCAGATTCCACAGGAGTGAGCATGGCTCTCACCAACGTCGAAGAAGTCGTCAAAGATCGCTATGCCGAAGGCGCTCGCAACCAGGTCGTGGAGCTGTGCTGCCCGGTCGACTACGACCCGAGGTTCCTCGAGGTCATTCCCAAGGAAGTGCTCGAGCGCGACTACGGCTGCGGCGACCCGAGTCGCCATCTGCGAGCCGGCGAAACAGTCCTCGACCTGGGCAGCGGAACCGGGAAGATCTGCTTCATCGCCGCCCAGGTCGTCGGCCCGGCCGGCCGGGTCATCGGCGTCGACATGACTGCCGAGATGCTCGAAGTCGCGCGCAAGGCGGCTCCGGTCGTGGCCGAGCGCCTGGGCTACGCCAACGTCGAGTTCCGCCGCGGTCGAATCCAGGATCTGGCGCTCGACTGGGATCTCTTGGAGCGCGAGATCGCGACCCACCCGATCGATAGTGCCGAGGCCCTGTTCGCCGCCGAGCACCGCGCCGACGAACTGCGCCGGGAGAGGCCCCTGGTCGCCGACCACAGTGTCGACGCGGTGGTCTCGAACTGCGTTCTCAATCTCGTCGAGAACGGCAAGAAGGAGCAGCTCTTCGGTGAGATCTATCGGGTCCTCCGAAACGGCGGCCGAGCCGTGATCTCGGACATCGTGAGCGACGAACCGGTGCCGGACACCATGCAGCGGGATCCCGAGCTCTGGAGCGGATGCGTGTCCGGTGCCTTTACCGAGCACGGCTTTCTCGAAGCCTTCGAACACGCCGGCTTCCATGGCATTCGCGTCCTCGAACGCGACCGCGATCCCTGGCGAATCGTCGAGGGGCTCGAGTTTCGATCGCTCACGGTCGAGGCGTTCAAGGGCAAGAAGGGTCCCTGCCTCGAACGCAATCAGGCCGTGGTCTACAAGGGCCCGTTCAAAGAGGTGCTCGACGACGACGACCATCGCATGGAGCGCGGCAGGCGCTACGCGGTCTGCGACAAGACCTATCGACTCTACTCCAGCGAGCCCTACGCCGACCTGTTCGATTTCGTAGATCCGCTCGAAGAGGTCCCCCTCGCCAACGCCGAGCCCTTCGACTGCTCGCGCACGGCCTTGCGGCACCCCAGCGAGACCAAGGGTGAGGACTACGAGGTGACGACCGATCCCGTTCCGTGCTGCGAACCGGGCGACGGCTGTTGTTGATGGCCGAGCCGACCCACTCCAATGCGCCACCGGCGCCGAGCGCTTCGGTACCGGTCGTCGAGCTGGGTTCGCTCGACACGCTTTGGTTCCAGGTCTCGGGAACGGTGTGCAACCTCGCCTGCTCGCACTGTTTCGTGTCGAGCTCACCGACCAACCACACGCACGAGGCGCTCTCGCTCGCCGAGATCGAGCCTTTCTTGATCGAGGGAGCCGCGCTCGGCGTCAGGGAGTACTACTTCACCGGCGGCGAACCGTTCTTGAATCCCGATCTGGAGGCGATTCTGGCGCGCACCCTCGCTTTTGGACCGGCCACGGTTCTAACCAACGGCCTGCTGCTCCCGCCCGATCGCTGTCGGCGGCTGGCCGCGATTGCCGAAGCATCCAGCTATTCCCTCGACTTTCGGGTCTCGATGGACGGCTACTCGGCCGAGACCAACGATCCGATCCGTGGCGACGGTACGTTCGATCGCATTCTCGGGGGCATCACCAATCTTTCCGCCGCCGGCCTCAACCCGGTGATCACCGTCACCGAGGTGCACGACGACAACGGTACCGTTCAAGGCAAACAGCGATTCTTCAGGCTTCTCGAGCGACTCGGCATCGACAAGCCGCGTCTCAAAATCTTGCCGGTGTTTCGGATCGGGGCCGAGGCCGAACGGACCGGCGCCTACGAGAGCTGGCAGCGGCTGCGCGAGAGCGACAGCCCCGGTAGCTGGGAGCATCTGCAGTGCTCGAGCTGCCGGATGGTCACCGACCAGGGCGTGTGGGTCTGCCCGATCCTGGTCAACGAGCCCGAAGGCAAGATGGGCGAAACCCTGGCCGACACCCTGACCGGGTTCGCCATGACCCACTCGGCATGCTGGACCTGCCACGTCCACGGCGTCAGCTGCCGAACCTGAAGGCTGACGGCGATGGGCCAGCGGATACCAGAGGACCCGGCGGTTCACAAAGACCGCTCGACCGATAAGCTCACCGTCCACCGCGGCTTGGCCACCTGGGGCGAAAAGCTCGTGCCGCTCGACCGATTTCGCGAGGCCGCCCGCCAAGCGGGGCGGCAACTCTCGGCAAGCGAGCGCTCTCGCGAGCTCGAGAGCTTCACCGAGCGCCGAGCCGACCCGACCCCGGTCGAGGGACCATTCTCCAAGATCGTCGTTTTCGGTGGCGTCTACAGCAATCACTTCGCTCTCGAAGCCCTGCTCGAGGCCTCTCACCGCGAGGGCGCCGAGGCGATCTACTGCCTGGGCGACCTGGGCGGCTTCGGCCCGAAACCCGACAAGGTGCGGCCACTGCTTGACGAGGGCCGGGTGCTCGCCATCCAGGGCAACTATGAGCAATCGCTGGCCTCGGGACAGGAGGACTGCAACTGCGGCTACACCGACCCGCGCGACAACCACTTCGCGGAGATTTCCTACGGCTACACCGATCGCAACACCTCGGCCGACTTCAAGCGCTGGATGGGCACTTTGCCCGAGCGCCGGCGGGTGCGCCTCGGCGCCCGTGAGCTCCTGTTGGTGCACGGCTCTCCGCGGAGGGTCAACGAGTTCCTGTTCGCCTCGACGACGCCCGCGGCGTTTCTCGAAGTCCTTCTGGAGCAAGAGGGAGCCGACGGCCTGCTGTGCACACACACCGGGCTTCACTGGCATC
The DNA here is from genome assembly GCA_945787635.1 of Thermoanaerobaculia bacterium. Taxonomy (GTDB): domain Bacteria; phylum Acidobacteriota; class Thermoanaerobaculia; order Multivoradales; family JAHEKO01; genus CALZIK01. The sequence continues at coordinate 32,052 of CALZIK010000143.1, forward strand.
GCAAGCTCCCATCGGGACGCGACGCCGTCAACGTAGGCGCCATCGGAAGGCCCGCCAATGACGGCAGCACGTCGGTCTGGTATACCGTGTTGGAGGACTACGGGCCGGAGCTTTCCGTCGCCCACAGACCTCTCGCCTACGATCATGCGGGCCTTGCCCACGAAATGCGCGCCGAGGAGCTTCCCGAGGAGTTCGTCGAGACCATCACGACCGGTTGGTGGACCACCTGCCTCGAGATCCTGCCCGCCAAGGAGCGGGCCCGGTCCCGGTTCTGAGGCGTTCGAAGCGTGAGCCGACCCAAGCCCTGTCTCGCGATTCTCGGTGCCGGACCAACCGGGCTCGAAGCCGCTCTGGCGGCCGTTGAGAACGGTTTCGCCTTCACTCTCTACGAGGCATCCGAGAGGGTCGCGGGACACGTTCTGGACTGGAGCCATGTCGAGCTCTTCTCGCCTTGGGGCTACGATGTCTCTCCGCGCGCCAGGAGGGCACTTGCGGCGGCCGGTGTCGAGCTTCCGGCGCAGGACGATCCCACCTGCCCATCCGGCAAAGAGCTGGTCCGGCGGGTCCTCGAGCCGATCGCCCGGCTGCCCGCCATCAGGGCCGGTCTGCGCACCGGAATCCGGGTCGTCAGCGTAGGGCGCGAAGGCCTTCTCAAGCACGAGGAAATCGCATCGGCCCGGCGCGGAGCTCTACCCTTCCGTCTCCTGCTTGCCGACGCCAGCGGGCGAGAGTGGACCGAAAGCGCCGATGTCGTTCTCGACTGCACCGGTTCCTACAGCCGGCCGAACGCCCTCGGAGACGGCGGCATCCGAGCCCCCGGCGAATCAGAGCTCGACTCCGAGATCCGGCGCAGGATTCCCAATCTGGAGGAGGAGCCGGCGGACTGGGCCGGCAAGACCATCCTCGTGGTCGGCGCCGGACACTCGGCCCTGACCGCGGTCGCGAGTCTCGCCGAGCTGGCAATGAGCGAGCCCGAGACCTCGGTCATCTGGGCGCTGCGCCGGGAGAATCCGAGCTGGTACTTCGACCCGGCCGATCCGCTTCCGGGGCGTTCGGCTCTCGCGGTGCGCGGGCGGGAGCTCTTTGACGGCGCCTCGCCCTCGGTGCACGCGATCAGAGGCGTGGTGGTCGACTCGCTGAGCCGAGCCGGATCGCGCTACGCAGTCAGCCTGCGGCACACGGACGGTCGGGTCGAAAGCGTGCATGTCGATCGGATACTCTCGCTGACCGGAGCGGTCGGTAACCATGATCTCTATCGCCAGCTTCAGATCCACGAGTGCTACGCCACCCTCGGACCGATGAAGCTCTCGGCGGCGCTGCTCGGCTCGGCGAGCGCCGACTGCCTCGCGCAGGACAGCCAGGGTGCCGAGGCGCTGCTCAACCCCGAGCCCAATTTCTTCATCCTTGGCGCCAAGTCCTACGGGCGCAACTCGTCGTTTCTGATGCGTCTTGGCTGGCGGCAGGTGGACGAGGTGTTCGAGCTTCTGCGCGCCCCGTGCAACGAATCGGCCGGCGAAGCTCCCCAGCGGACCAACTGAGTGCAGCCCGGCCGGGCAGGCCGTCGCCCGGACACTCAGGCGCTGAACTGGGACTCTAGCCACGCAGGCAGGGCCGTCACCCGTTCGAGACACTCGAGCGGGCCGTTTGCCATCAGAACCTCTCGCGCGGTCGTCCCGCTGGTAACGCCGAGCCCATCGACGCAGGCGTTTCGCGCCATCTGGAGATCGTGAACCGAGTCGCCGATCATCAGAGCACGGTCGCGCCCGACGCCCAGCTCGTCGAGGATTCCCAGCAGCATCTCCGGGTTCGGCTTGCTCGGCGCTTCATCGACGGTGCGGCTGGCGTAAAAGAAACCTCCCAGCCCGGTCCGCTCGAAGTCCGCGGCGAGTCCTCGCCGGCTCTTCGCGGTCGCTACCGCCAGGAGGCGGCCCTCTTCCTTCAGCTCTTCGAGTAGCCGAGTCACTCCCTCGAACAGAACCGACGTCGCCGAAAAGTGCCCAAACCAGAGATCCCGATAGACCTCGACGATGCTCGCGAATCTTTCCTCGTCGCAGCCGGGACAAAACGACTCGACGGTTTCCCGAATCCCGAGTCCGATCGCGGCTTGAATGCTGCCGTCTGCGGCGGGGGGAAGGCCGAGCCTGGCGAGCGTAGCCTGGGTGCAGGCCACGATCGCGCCGATCGAATCGATCAGCGTGCCATCCCAATCAAAGACCAGGAGTTGATAGGGGCGGCTATTCCAGAGGTCCATAGACGAGTCCGCCAACCACCGACGCCCGGTCATCCGGAGGCGTGTCCGCTCGCGCCTCGGTGATCAACCGGTTCTCGACGACCGTGCCGGCGGGCAGGCGCACCGAGGGTCCGATGATTGACCTGACAACCCTGCCGCCGGTGCCGATCGAAGCGCCGGTCATGATCAGCGCACGGCGCACCTTGGCGCCCTCTCCGACTTGAACACCCGCCTCCAGGACGGACTTCTTGACCGACGCGCTCTTGGCCACGTCGACTTCCGAGTTCCACCAGCCCCCTCGGTGGCCGGGTCGGCGCCAGCCGCTCTTTCCGGCCCATTCAACGGCCGCTTCGAGATAGCGCTTCGGCGTTCCGATATCGAACCACGGCACCGAGCTTTCCAGGGTTCGAATGCGCTCGCCGGACTCCACCAGAGGCTGGTAGAGATCTCGAACGAAATCGGCCGGCGGATCCGGGAGCTCCTCGAGCAGCTCCCGCGAAAAGACGTGGGCTCCGGCAAAGACCCGCCGTCGGTCCTCTCTGGGCGCTTCGTCGGGCTCCGCGTCGTTCGTATCCGGCGTGACATTGCGAGCCGGAAAAAAGCTCACCACTTGACCCTCGCGGTCGACGGCGATGCCGCCACCGTAGGCGCTGACCGCGGCCCTCTTGGTCACCATGAGCGTCGCCCGAGGGCGCTGCTCCTCATGGAGCCTCAGCAGTTTTGCCAACGGCCAGCGCGCCAGACTGTCGCCATTGATGACCACCGTATGCTCGGCCTCTGCAAGGAAGTCTCGCAGAGGCGCCAACGCTCCCAGCGTGCCCAGAATGTCTTCCTCCCGCGAGTATCGGATCGGCATACCGTCGAAGTCGGAACCGAAGCGCGCAGCAATCTTCTCGCCGAGATGGTGAAGATTGATTGCGACGGCTTCGCAGCCACTCTTGCGAAGAGCTTCGAGCGTATGGCCGAGCACCGGCGTTCCTGCGACCGGCAAGAGCGGCTTGGGCTGTGACAGTGTCAGCGGACGGAGCCTGGTGCCGAATCCGGCAGCGAGAACGACGGCTCGAAACCGCGGCTCCGTCAAGGAAATACCATGTCCTCGGGTGACTCCGGGTGGCCGCGCCGATACTCGGCATAGAGTTCGAGGTAGTTGCGGCGCTCCGCGTTTGCCGGGGCAAACCGAAAACGCGTGGCGACTTGGTCCGCACTGGACCCCTCGAACTCGATGAAGTCTCCAATCGGGGTGTGGTCCAGGCAAACCAGCACTCCGCCGAGCCGCCAGGTCTCGCGGAATTTTTCGTAGCGCCGGCGCACCTCGTAGCCGAGTGCCCGGAGGATCGCCAGGACCGTCTCGTGATCGTCGACTTCCACCTCGAGCTCGGCCCGGATCTTGGTGCCCTCTTCGAAACGGGCCGGGCCCTTGAACGTGAAGGTGGCTCCGCCAGGCTGCGCGCGAACCCGCAGAAGCTGGCCTTGGCGCTCGAGCTCGGCGTCGCGATCCAGAACGAAATTGACCTCCTTGGCCGAGGCGGACACGCGTTCCGCCTCCGCCTGCAAGAGGCGCTCGCGCAGCTCGCTCATGTCTTCGCAGCGAAACTTGAGCTCGCGCTCTTCCGCCCCTTCGCTCTTCGTGGTGGTCACGATTTCCTAGGCGTCCGCAGCCCGATCCAGCAAACGCACTGTGGTCCGAATGCCGTTGTAGAAATGGCTGATATTGAACTTCTCATTCGGTGAGTGGAGGCGGTCGTCGCTCAAGCCGAAACCCATGAGCAGAATCGGGACGCTCAAGACCTCGGCAAAGGTGCCCACGATGGGAATCGAGCCACCCTCCCGAATCAGCACCGGCCGCTTGCCCCAGACGTCTTCCTGCGCCGCCATCGCGGCCTCGACGATCGGTCCCTTGGCGTCGACCAGGACTGCCGCCGCTCCGTGGTTGGGCTTGACGGTCACCCGCACTCCGGGTGGGGCGACCGCCTGAACATGCTCGGTAAACAGCCGGGCGACGGTCTCAGGGTCCTGGTTCGGTACCAGCCGCATCGACACCTTGGCCCCTGCCCACGCCGGTAGCACCGTTTTGGCGCCCTCTCCCTGGTAGCCGCCGAAGATCCCGTTGACGTCACAAGTAGGGCGAGCCCAGGCCCTTTCCAGGGTCGAGTAGCCGTCCTCCCCGAAGGTCTGTTCGAGCCCCAGCTCCGCGCAGTAGGCCTTTTCGTCATGCGGCAACTGGGCAAAGGCCTTCCGCTCCCAGTCCTCGAGCTCGACGACCGCGTCGTAGAAGCCCGGGATCATGACCTTGCCGGTTTCGGAATCCAGCAATCGCGACACGATATGCGCCAAGGCATTGGCCGGATTCGCTACCGCGCCTCCAAAGGTGCCCGAATGGAGGTCGCGGTTGGGACCATCGACCCTCAGTTCCATGTAGGCCAGGCCTTTGAGACCGTACAGAAGCGACGGCTGTCCGGGCGCGTACATCGAAGAATCCGACACCACAACGGCGTCACACGCCAGCTTGCCGCCACCGTCGCTGCGCACAAATGTCTCGATCGACTCGCCGCCGGATTCCTCCTCACCTTCGATCAGGAACTTGACGTTGACCGGAAGCTCGCCCCGTTCCGCCAGAATCGCGGCCACCGCCTTGATGTGCGCGAACGATTGCCCTTTGTCGTCGGTCGCGCCCCGGGCCACGAGCAGGTCGCCTTCCACCGTGGGCTCGAATGGCGGATTGCGCCACTCCTCCAGAGGGTCGGGCGGTTGCACGTCGTAGTGGCCGTAGAACAGGAGCGTCGGCTTGCCCTCGGCTCCCAGCCACTCCGCGTACACCAGCGGATAGCGATCCGTGTCGAGAAGCTCCGCGGCGAGCCCGGCTCCTGCGAGCTTCTCGTTGACGAACTGCGCGCATCTTCCGACCTCGTCGGCGTAGCCCGGGTCCGTCGAAATCGATGGAATCCGGAGATAGTCTTTGAGCTCCTCCAAATAGTCCGCTTGTTCGTTTTCGACGCGCGTCAGGACGTCGCCGGAATCGGTTGCCATCAGTTGCCTCACCTTCTCGAAAGGGCGGTCAGTCTAGCAGAGGCTAGGCGCCCTCCCGGATCGAACCCTGCACGGACCTTCGCATGCGCGACAGACCCACAAGGTTGACCACGACGTGGGCCACCACGGGCGCCAGCAGCGTTCCCCGCCAGAGCGTGAGCCCCGCAAAGAGGGCTCCCGCGACAAGCGCAAAGAGGGTCCACAAACGAAACTCCCGTCCCGGCCCCATGTGGAGCAGGCCGAAGAGAACCGTGGCCGGCACCGGTCCCCACTGAGACTGAACCGCTCCCCGAAAGAACAACTCCTCCGCAAAACCGGAGAGCAGCGCGAGAACCACGATGTCTCCTGCGCCTGGGCTGCCGAGAGTCTCGCCGACCAATTCCTCCAGACGTCTCGCTGCGGGCAAGAGCTTCACGCCGAGCTGCCACGTCCCCAGCATCAGCGCCGCCGTGCCGAGGCCCAGGCCGAGGTCCTGCAGCCAGCTCTCGGGCTTTAGAAAGAGCGACAGTGAGATCGCGCCATCTCGAAGTCCCAGCCACAAGATCGCGGCGATGGCGAGCCCGAGGTAGAGCCAAGACCCCCAGCGCAGGAGACCGGATTGCCCGGACGATTGCGGTTTTCCGCCCACGCCGAACTAGGCGTCGGGCTCGAGATCGAGCTCTCGCTCGGGCTCCGAGTCACTGCCGATGTCGGGGTCGTCGCTGGGCTCCGCCTCCAGATCGTCGCCATCCTCGCTCTCGGCCAGCTTGGCCACCGCCACGACTCGGTCCTCGCCGTCGAGGTCCATCAGTTTCACCCCTTGGGTGGAGCGAGCGCTGACTCGAACCCCATCCACCGCGATCCGAATGATCTTGCCCTCTTGAGTGATCAGCATGAGCCCGTCGCCCGTACCGACTTGGCGTGCGCCGATCACCTCTCCGGTCTTCTCGGAGACCTTCAGATTGATGATGCCCTTGCCGCCGCGGGTCTGGATTCGATACTGCGACACCACCGTTCGCTTGCCCACTCCGCGTTCGGTCAGCGAAAGGATCTCGCCGCCTTCCGGATCCAGGGAATCCATTCCGACCACGCGATCCCCCTTGCGCAGGCGGATACCGCGCACGCCGCGAGTGGCGCGGCCCATCGCGCGGGCGTCCGACTCGGCGAACCGGATCGAGAAACCCTTGGCTGTCGCCAGGAGCATCGTTCTCGAACCGTCGGTGAGCTTGACGCCGAGAAGCCGATCGCCTTGGTCGATGTTGATGGCCTTTATGCCACCGGCTCGGGGACGGGAGTACTCCATGAGAGCGGTCTTCTTGATCGTTCCGCCCTCGGTCGCGAAGATCAGGAACTGGTCCTCTCCGAATTCCCGGACCGCCACCGTGGTGGCAACTTTTTCTTCGCCCGAAAGATGCAGGAGATTGACGATCGCCTTGCCCCTGGACGCCGGGCCCATCTGCGGTATCTCGTGGACCTTGAGCCAATGCACCTGCCCCGCCTCGGTGAAGACCAGGATGTAGCTGTGGGCGGTCGCGACGTAGAGGTGCTCGACGAAATCGCCTTCCTTGGCCACCATGCCGCGGCGGCCCTTGCCGCCCCGATGCTGCGCTCGGTAGAGCGACAGCGGCGAGCGCTTGACGTAGCCCGCGTTGGTCACCGTGATCACCATCTCCTCGTCAGCGATCATGTCTTCGACGGTGATGTCCTCTTTCTCGGAAACGATCTCCGTGCGCCGGCTGTCGCCGTAGCTGGCTTGGACCTCGAGTAGCTCCTTGCGGATCTGCGCCAGCACCAGGGCGTCCGAAGCCAGCAGCGAGCGCAAGCGCTCGATCAGCGCGGTCAGCTCCTTGTACTCCTCCACCACCTTGTCGCGCTCGAGACCAGTGAGCTTCTGGAGGCGCATTTCCAGAATCGCTTGCGCCTGGGGCTCGGTCAGCGAGAAATCGGCGATCAGTCGGCTCTTCGCCTCGGCCGGAGTCTGGCTGGCGCGAATCGCGGTGATGATCTCGTCCAGCTGATCCAGCGCCTTGAGGATGCCCTCGAGAATATGGGCGCGCTCTTCCGCCTTGCGCAGGTCGTAGCGAGTTCGGCGCACCACCACCGTCTTGCGATGATCGAGGAAGTGCTTGAGCATTTCGAGCAGCGTCAAGACCCGGGGCTGGTTGTCCACGATCGCCAGCAGAATGATCCCGAAGGTGCTCTGCATCGGAGTGAGCTTGTAGAGCTTGTTGAGGATGATCTCGGCGATCTGGTCCTTCTTGATGTCGATAACGACCCGGATGCCGTTTCGATCCGACTCGTCGCGCAGGTCGGTGATCCCTTCGATCCTCTTCTGATGCACCAGATCGGCGATCTTCTCGAGCAGCCGCGCCTTGTTCACCTGGTAGGGAAGCTCGGTAATGATGATCGACTGCTTGTCGCCCCGCTTTCGGGTTTCGATCGCGGCTCGCGCCCGCACCTGAATGCTGCCTCGGCCGGTCGTGTAGGCGTTGCGGATGCCTTTGCGACCGTGAATGAATCCCGCGGTCGGAAAGTCTGGGCCAGGCACCTTGCGTATCAGCTCATCGACGCCCACCGCCGGGTTGTCGATCAACAGAATCAATGCATCCACGACCTCGGTCAGGTTGTGCGGCGGGATGTTCGTCGCCATGCCGACCGCGATGCCGGAGGAGCCATTGACCAGCAAGTTGGGAATACGGGCCGGCAGCACCAGCGGCTCCTGCAACGAGCCGTCGTAGTTGAGCGCCCAATCGACGGTCTCCTTGTCGATATCCTCGCGCAGCGTCTCTTCGGCCAGCTTGGTGAGACGGACCTCCGTGTAGCGCATCGCGGCAGGGCTGTCCCCGTCGATCGAGCCGAAGTTGCCCTGGCCGTCCACCAGGGTGTAGCGCATCGAGAAGTCCTGCGCCATCCGCACGACCGTGTCGTAGATGGCGGAGTCGCCATGCGGGTGGTACTTACCCATGACGTCGCCGACGATACGGGCGGACTTCTTGTAGGGCCGGTTCGAGCGGTTGCCGCTCTCCCACATGCCGTACAGCACGCGGCGATGAACCGGTTTCAAGCCGTCCCGCACATCCGGCAGCGCCCGCCCCACGATCACGCTCATCGCGTAATCGATGTAGCTGCGCTTCATCTCGTCTTCGATGTCGACGACCACGGAGTCGTCGAACGGCAGTAGTCGATCCTGCTCGCTCATATTCCTCGCTTACCTGTGGTTTGCAATCAAGAGTCGCCGCGGCTTGGGCCCCTAGATGTCGAGGTTCACCACGTTGAGGGCATTCGACTCGATGAACTCCCTGCGCGGCTGCACCTGATCGCCCATGAGCACGGTGAATATCTGGTCGGCGCCGACCTCGTCTTCGACCGCCACTTTGAGCAGCCGCCGCTTTTCGGGATTGAGGGTCGTCACCCATAGCTGCTCGGCGTTCATCTCCCCCAGACCTTTGTAGCGTTGGATCGAAAGGCCCTTCTTGGCGCCGGCCAGAATCGCTTCCAAAGCCTCTTCGAGGCTGACGAACTCGGTTTCCTCTTCGCCGTTCTTGAGATTGAAACGGTCCGCATGAAGAGCCGCCATGCCGACCTTGTTGCGAAACATCGAACGGTACTCGACCGTCGAGATCAGATCCCAATCGAATGAGACCTTGCGCTCCACGCCATCGCGCCGGGTGACGAACGCGATCACGAAAGTTCCGTGCTCTTCGTCCTCGGTTACCTCGACCGAGTGGAAACCCGAGGCCTCGATGATTCGCGCCACCGTCTGAACGCGGTCCTGATCGGCAAGCGCCTCGCGGTTGGTCAGGTCATGCAGCAGCGCCGTGCGCAGGGCGTCCTTGGGATAGCCCCGTGAGGATAGGCGCTCCATATCTCGGAGAAACCGGTCGGTCTTGGTGAGAAACGCCGCCAGCCGAGCCCCCTTGTGGCTCTTCTTCTCACCGTTCGACCAGGCCTCCAACTCCCAGCTGTCCTGGATCCGCTGAACGAGAAACTCCTGATACTCGGCGTCGTCCTTCAGGTAGGACTCTTTGCGCCCTTCCGACACCTTGTACAAAGGCGGCTGGGCAATATAGAGATGTCCGCGGTTGATGATCTCAGGCATCTGCCGGTAAAAGAAGGTCAGGATCAGAGTTCGGATGTGGCTGCCGTCGACGTCCGCGTCGCACATGATCACGAGCTTGTGGTAGCGCAGCTTCGAAATATCGAAGTCGTCCTTGCCGATACCGGTGCCCAGCGCCGAGATCAGGGTCTTGATCTCTTCCGACCCCAACATCCGGTCAAAGCGCGCTTTCTCGACGTTCAGGATCTTTCCCTTGAGCGGCAGGACGGCTTGAAACGTTCTGTCCCGACCCTGCTTGGCGGTACCCCCCGCCGATTCACCCTCCACGATGAAGAGCTCTGAGAACTCAGGGTTGCGCTCACTGCAATCGGCGAGCTTGCCGGGTAGAGTGGAGGCTCCCAGGGCTCCCTTGCGCCGGGTAAGCTCTCGTGCTTTGCGAGCCGCCTCTCGCGCCCGTGCCGCTTCCAGGCACTTGGAGATGACCCGTTTGGCCACCGGCGGGTTCTCCTCGAGGAAATTGCCCAGCCGCTCGTTGACAACTTGTTCGACCCAGCCCTTGACCTCCGACGACACCAGCTTGTCCTTCGTCTGACTCGAGAACTTGGGATCTTTGATCTTGATCGACACCACCGCGGTCAGGCCCTCGCGGATGTCGTCTCCACTGAGGTTGTCCTTGACGTTCTTGAGCAAGCCCGACGCGTTGGCGTAGGCGTTGACCGTGCGTGTCAGAGCCGCTTTGAACCCGGAAAGATGAGTGCCGCCGTCCCGGTTGTTGATGGTGTTGGTGAACGAGAAGATCTGTTCCTGATACCCGTCGTTCCACTGCATCGCAACCTCGACGCGCTCACCACCCTCTCGTTCCTCTTCCAGGTGAATGGGCTTCTTGTGCAGCGCGTTCTTGTTGCGATTGAGGTGGTCGACAAAACTCTGAATGCCACCGGCATAGTTGAAGGTCGCCTTCTTGCCGCTGCGCTCGTCCTCGAGTTCGATGTGCGCACCGCGATTGAGAAAGGCGAGTTCTCGTAGCCGTTGCGCCAGAGTCTCGTAGTGAAACTCGGAGCTCGAGAAGATCTGCTCGTCGGGAGTGAATGTGACCTTGGTGCCGGTCTTTTTGGTCGTACCAATGGATTGAATGAGGCCTTCGGGAATCCCTCGCTCGTAGACCTGGTACCAGACCTTGTCGTCGCGCTTGATCTCGAGCTCGAGGCGCTCCGAGAGGGCGTTGACCACGGAAACGCCGACACCGTGGAGACCTCCGGAGACCTTGTAGGAGTTGTTGTCGAACTTCCCACCCGAGTGCAGCTCGGTCATGATTACCTCGGCCGCCGAACGCCCTTCGGCCTTGTGGATGTCCACCGGGATTCCACGGCCATCGTCCTCTACGGTGACCGTATTGTCGTTGTGGATGGTCACCTGGATACGGTCACAGTAGCCGGCCTGGGCCTCGTCGATGGCGTTATCCACGAGCTCGAACACCAGATGGTGGAGGCCGGACCCGTCGTCGGTGTCGCCGATGTACATGCCCGGCCGCTTGCGCACCGCCTCCAGACCCTTGAGGACCTTGATGTTCTCCGCTGTATAGGTCGATATTGGTGTGGTTGCCAAGTCTTTACCTCCTCGGGAAAGCCGCTCGCGCCTGCCGACCACCCCTCCCGTCGCGTTTTCCGCTCCGGCTAAACGAGCTTCCCGAGCCGGTTGTTGATCAGGAAATGCTGCCGGGACCGAACCGTCGGCGGCCCGAGAAACGGGCCTCTATGAGCGCCTTGCGCCCGACCGAAACTATACCACCGAAAGGGCCTTTTTCAAAGATATAAGCCCTTCATTTTCAGTTACTTAAAGGCGGATAAGAGGACTTGTCCCGGCAAGCTGCGGATTTGCTACAACGGCTCGATTCCCGAGCCGTGCATATGCCACCGCGAGACGCCCCTAATACGCCCTCCGGTACCCGGGTCGGCCGACGTCATGAGGACCTGCGGGGCCGATTCGAAGAGCCGCCAAACGGACTCGAGACGGTCTTGATCGAGGGCCGCATCGAGATCATCGAGCAGCAGAATAGGCTCTCGACCAGCCGCCAACAGCACCCTTCGGCGCGCCGCGGTCAGCACCAGGCCGAAGAGCTTTCGCTCTCCCGCCGACGCCGAGCGAGCGATGTCCGCGCCACCCCACCGGATCTCCAGACGATCCAGGTGCGGACCGACCAGGGCCCGCTTCTGAGCCAACTCTCGCTCGCCGGCCAACGCCAGCTCCCGCCGAAAGCTTTCCACCGATTCGACTCCCTTCTCGGGGTTCGGACGATATCTGAATTCGACCGGGCGAGCTTCTATTCCGCTCTCCCGAAGAACCTGGTCAAACGCGGCGCCGAGCTCGGCTACGTGCTCGGCGCGCAGGCGGACCAGGGCGTGCCCGGCTTCGGCCAAGAGCTCGTTCCACGACTCCAGACTGTCTACGGCCGCGTTGCCGGCCTTCGAGAGCAGGCGCCGCTTGGCGGTCAGCACCCGTCGATATCGTGTGAGCAGGCCCACCTCGAGCGGCTTCTTGGCGAACACACCCTGATCCAAGAGGCGGCGCCTCGACGCCGGATCTCCGTCGATCAGCCGATCATCCTTAGCCGACCAGGAGAGAGCCGAGACCCGGCCCAGATACTCGCCGAAGGTCGCGCTCTTGCCATTCAACTGGCGTGCGGTTCCCCCAGTTTTCCAGGAAGCCAGCAGTTCGGCCCCTCGTTCCCCAACGAGTTGGCCTCGCACCCAGAATTCCCTTTGCCGCCAGCGGAGGCAGTCCGCCAAGCTGGCGGTTCTGAAGCTCTTGGTAGTCGCCAGAAAGTAGACGGCCTCGAGCACCGAGGTCTTGCCGACACCGTTGCTGCCTACGAGAACATGCTGTCCCGGTCCCGGCGACCAACTCAGGCCTTCGAGACAGCGAAAGTCCTGGATGGTGAGGCTCTGGAGCAGAGAACTCGAGGAATCGCTGCGCAGCCCGATCAAGCGCTCATATGCGCATCGGCATGATCACGCAAAGATAGCGTGTATCGCTTCCATCGACGGGATAGCCGATGCATTGCGTGTTCTCGTCTTTGAGATCGAGCCGGATGTTCTCGGTATCCACGGCAGACAGAAAATGAACCAGGTAGTCCGGATTCATTCCGATCTTGAGCTCGTCACCCTCGTACTCGCAGGGCAGCTGTTCGGTCGCCTCTCCCAGGTCGGGATTCGCGGCAGTAATCACGAGGTTTCCAGAGGTCAACTCCAGGCGGACGGCGCGCGCGCGATCACCGGTCAGCAAAGCCGCTCTCTGCACGGCCTGAGACAGGGCCTGCTTGTCGAAAACGGCCTGCTTATCGTTTTCCTTGGAGATGACCCGCTCATAGTCTGGAAAGGTTCCCTCCAGGATCCGACAAACCAACTCTCGGCTTCCCAGCCGGAATGAGAGATGGTGCTCGCTCTTCCTGAATCGCAGATCACCGTCGTCCTCGAAGCGTTGAAGTTCTTGAAGCGCTTTTCTGGGAACCAACACACCGTCCGACGCGGTCGCGCCCGATAGGTCATTTTCCACCAGCGCCAGCCGATGCCCATCCGTCGCCACCAACTCCAGTCCGCCGTCCTTCAGCTTGAGCAACGCCCCGTTCAGTTGAAACCTGGACTCTTCGGTCGAGACCGCAAAAATGATCCGCCCTATGGCTTGCTTCAGCAGTGCGAAAGGAATCGACAACTCCCCGTCCTCGGGTACTTCCGGAAGCGTCGGAAAGTCCTCGGAGGCGAGCCCGTTGATCTTGAAATCCGATTGCCCGGCCTCGATCCTCAGCCGCCCTTCTTCCTTCAACTCGAGGTGCACCTCTTCGGCGCCTACCGCGCGAATGATCTCGAGAAACTTGCGCGCCTGAACCGCGATCGACCCCTGACTGGCCACCTCGGCGTCACACGAAGATGTCAACGAAACGTCGAGATCCGTCGAAGCGAAATGGAGCCTGTCGTTTTCGGCTCTCAACAAAATATGCGAGAGCACCGGAATTGTCGTGCGCCGCTCGACGATGCCCTGCATGGGAATCAACTCGCTGAGCAGGTTGGAGCGTTTTACGCGAACTTCCATTTTCTTCTACCTCTTCTTCTACTCAGTAGGAAGGAAAAATAACATAGTAATAGTAGTAGGGCCTGAGGAACACGCGGAGGAGACGCCAAGGCGCCTAGGGGATTCGAGGTAGCGACGTCGCCGCCGGTGGAAAGATCTGTCGAAAAGTTGTGGGGTAATGTGCAAGGACGCACCCGTTCAAGTCTGTCCGCAGGTTTTCCTCAGATTATAGGTTGGGCGAAATCGCCTGGTCTCAGGAAAACTGCCGAATCAGATGGTCGAGGGTGCGTCCAAGTTCTCGGTCTTCGGCACGTAGACGCTCGATCTTCTCGACCGAGTACATAACGGTCGAATGATGTTTGTTGTTGAAATGCTTGCCGATCTCGGGGTACGACAACTCCGTGATGCGCTTGCACAGATACATTGCGACCTGACGGGGAAAGACAATCTGCTGGGTGTTCTTGCGGCTCTTGATCTCTCCGACCTTGAGCCCATAGTGGTGAGCGACAGTCTTGATGATGTCGGCGGCGCTGACCTTGGCGTCCTCCGGCAATATGTCTTTGAGGGTTTCCTTGGCGACATCGAGAGAGAGCGAGCGGCCGGTAAGGGAAGCAAAGGCGAGGACCCGGTTTAGCATTCCCTCGAGTTCACGGATGTTGGATCGCACCTGGTGTGCGATGAAGTTGGCGACTTCGTCGGGAAGAAAGAGTTGTTCAACGTCCGCCTTCTTGCGGAGAATGGCGATCTTGGTTTCGAGATCGGGTGGTTGAATGTCCGCGATCAGGCCCCACTCGAAGCGGCTACGAAGGCGCTCTTCGAGATCTGGAATGTTGCGCGGCGGAGCGTCGGACGAGAGGATGATCTGCTTTTGTCCCGTGTAGAGCGTGTTGAAGGTGTGGAAGAACTCCTCTTGAGTCCTCTCCTTGTTCGCCAGAAACTGGATGTCGTCGACCAGTAGCACGTCGATGTTGCGGTAACGCTCGCGGAAAGACGGCATCCGATTGAAACGCAAGGAACTGATGAGATCGTTGACGAACTGCTCAGCGGCGAGATACATGACCAGGAGTTCGGGGTGTTCCGCCTGGATGCGGTGGCCGATTGCGTTCAGAAGATGGGTTTTTCCAAGACCTACACCACCATATAAGAAGAGGGGGTTGTAGCTTCGGAACGGGGATTCAGCCACCGCCCGTGCCGCGGCATGAGCGAACTGATTCGAGTTGCCGACGACGAAGGAATCGAAGACATAGCGCGGATTGAAAGACTGCCGGTTCGACTCTCGCGCCGGGGAGGCTTTGACGGCGCCGTCATCCACCGAGAAAAGGACTTCGCAAGCGCCGTCGTCGAGACCCACGATAGCCCGATCGACGGCGGGGCGATAACTGGCTTCGAGGGTGTGAAGAAACCGCTGGTTTGGAGCCAGCAGGACGAGCCGGCCGGTTTCTTCGCGTCCCAGCCGTAACGGCTGAAACCAGGTCGAGAACTCCTCCGGATCAAGGTCGCGTTGGAGTTGGTTACGAAGGCGAAACCAGAGGGAATCGGACATGGGATCTCCCTAGCCGAGTTTTCCACAGCCTGTGGAACAATTGCGGAAAATCTGCGACAGATCAGCGCCGCTTTTGGCTCTGCCGAACGGGGCGCGCGCGATAGTAGCACAGCCTGAAACAGGTCTTCGAGACAGGCGAAAAGTCGGTTATTGGACGTGATTTAACCGATCTACCAACAGTTGGCATGAAAACTGCTGTATAGTAAAGGCAGTTGTTTTTAGTGGTTATTGGGGAGGTTCACCCGCAAACTCATATCCCACCCACAAACAAGAGCGAGTCTCTTACCCACCTCTAGCGACCCGCCAAATTCCCCTTATTACACAGGGGTAGAACCAACAACACCCACCTAGATCGAACCTCCCCCGGTAACCCCTTTCGAGACCTCGCGACCGACAAAGACAAATCGACACGGAGGCACCCACGCGGTATTGCCGCCCCGGGTATGCCATATTGACGGCGCTGATGACAGCATCGAGCGGCGTTCACGAAACAGCAGCGGTCCGCTCCGAGGACCCTGCCCGGCGGCTCCTGACCTGGTACGACCGGGTCAAGAGAGCCTTACCCTGGCGAGGCGATCGAGACCCCTACAAGGTATGGCTCTCGGAGATCATGCTCCAGCAGACCCGGGTCGAGACGGTGATTCCCTACTACGGTCGGTTCCTCGAAGCGTTTCCAACCGTGGAAGCCTTGGCGACCGCGACCGAAGACGAGGTGCGCGCGCAGTGGTCCGGGCTCGGCTACTACCGCCGGGCGCGCTCGCTCCTGCAAGCGGCGCGACAAGTCTCCGCGACCGGGACATTTCCAGCCACGCTTGAGGGCTGGCTCGAATTGCCCGGCGTCGGGCGATACACGGCGGCGGCGATCGTCAGCATCGTCCATGGATTGAAAGTGGCGGCGATCGACGGCAACCTCGAGCGGGTTTTGTCACGGATCGAGGCCTTCGACAAGGACCCGAAGACGGCCGCCGGACGACTGTTCATGGAACAAGCGGCCGAGATTTGGATGGATCTCGAGCGCCCGGGCGACAGCAATCAGGCCCTCATGGAGTTGGGGGCGACGATTTGCCGGCCGAAGCGCCCGCTTTGCCGAGACTGCCCGCTTGTCGATGACTGTGCGGCCTTTCAACGTGGTGAACCGGAAGAGTTTCCGCTGCGACGTTCGCGCAGGCGGGTCGTCGAGCGCGAGCTGCTCGCCATCGCCATCCGGCAAGAGGATCGTTTTCTGTTGTTTCGCCGCTGCGCCGAGTCCGAGATTCTTGGCGGCACCTGGGAAATGCCCTGGGTCGATGCAACCGAGTCGAGTCCCGCGAGAGCCCTTGGGAGGCGCTACGGCGGCGATTGGAAGCTCGGCGAGCCGCGCGGAGCGGTGCGACATTCGATAACCCACAGGCTTTTGAAGGTGACCGTGACCGAAGGCGAACTGTTGGGCGGTGGGCAGTTGGCGGAAGGTCCGGAGGCCCGGTGGGCGGACCTTGCCGAGCTCGATCGGTTGCCGCACTCGTCCTTGGTTCGCAAGGCGATGCTGGTGGCTCTCCCGGCGCGCTAGGCGGCCTTAGTCGGATTCGCCCGCTGCCGCTTCACGGGGTCCTAGACGGAGGCGCCGAGAGGTCGATGTCGCCGCCCGCCAGCAGGAACCATCCGACCAGCTTGTCCTGAATCGAGCGAGTTCGCTTCGCCGCGAGCGATGTCAAGATCTTGAGGAGCCGGACGGAGGAGACCTTCTCGATGTTGAGGAGTCCTTCCACAACCGCCCTTGGCAGCGCCAGGACGGTCGCTCCTTTTTCGGGATGGGCTCGGGCGTCGGCCGAGCGCGGGGTCTGGTCGATGAGCGCCATCTCGCCGAAGTAGTCGCCGCGGTCGAGAAACGCCAGCGCCTCTTCGCCGACGCCGGCGATCGATTTGCTGATCATCACGGTGCCGTCGGCGACGATGTACATCTTCTCGCCGCTTTCCCCTTCGCGGAAGACCACCTGGCCGGGTGCGAAAATCTCTTCGCGCGAGAGCGAGGCGAGGAAATTGATCTCCATGGCTGAAAGACGCTGCTCCCGGAACAGACCCACCTTGTGCTCCATGTCGAGATGCGCCTGACCGCCCGCCGACTGTGCCGTTCTGGGCGGCAGGCTCGGGAGAGGTGAGTCACTCGCGAAAATCTGCGTGAGCCTGTCGTTGGCGAGACGCAGCTTTCTCGACAACCCCTTCCAGAGCGACCAGTGGAGGGCTAGCTCGAAGCGCGAGTCCCGTTCCGACGCGGCGGCCAGCGATCGTGCATTCAGCACCAGCAGGGAGGTCTCACTCAGAACGTCGGCGTTTCCCTCTCGTGGTACGCCAGTCAAGAAGCTGTCTTCGCCGAAGAGGTCCCCGTGGGCGGGTTGAAAGATCTGGAACTCGCCGAACGGAGTCATCTTTCGCACCATCACCTTGCCCTTCTCGAGAAGGTGAAGATCGCCGGCAGGATCACCCTCGGCGAAGACCACATCGCCCGCCGCGAGCCGCTGTTCGGATGCGCTTTCTGAAAGCAGAGTCAACTCTCGCGGTCCGAAGTGCGAGAACTGATCGAGATCGTGAAGACGTTCGGGATTATTCAAAACAGGCCTATTGTAGCTCTCGCAGCACGACCGATTCGACCTCATCCAGCCAGGAGGCCCGATTCTCGGCGGCAAGACAGAGACGGTCCAGCGCCCGGGCGTCGAGTTCCTCTTGCAGCCGGAGATCGACGGCTCGTTGAAAGGAAGGATCCGTAGCGCGGACACCGTCCGGAGAGGGGGTTTCGACCACCGGCACGTAGACGAGAAGATCGTAGGACTTCATCCAGGTGCCCACCAGGGGCTCGAGAGTCTCCTGGGCTCCGGCGGCCAGGAGCAGGTACACGTAGTTGTCGAGAAGACTTCGATCGCAGATGACCGCCGGATAGCGCGAGACGGCGGACAGCTCTTCGGCCATCTGGGTGTGGAGGATCCAGGACTGAGCCTCGACGTTGGTGTCCCGGTTGATCGGCAGGGGGCAGCGCCGGGCGACCTCGTGCACGACCTCGAGGGGAACATCGCTGGCCTTGAGGCGGGCGGCGAGGCCGTAGCACAGCGTGGTTTTGCCGACGCCGTGACTTCCGATGAAAGCGACCTTGAATGGGCGGGCCGGTTGCTTCATCCTGGTGATTGTATGCGGCGCGCTTCGAGAGTCCGGATTCGGCCGGATCGCGCCGGAGGCGAGTTGGCGGATTGGCTCGCCGTAATGGCCCGGATCTTGGGAACGCCACGAGACCGAATCACCCTGTGGGCTACGATGCCGGCACGTTTGATCGCATGGCTGTGCTCGGCGGAAGCGGTGACTTTGGGTCGATCCGTCCTATTTTCCTCTCGAGGTTGGCGCTTGCTCGAGAGCGGCAGCGGCGCCGGTTTGGCCCTGCTGGCGCACGAGGCCGCTCACGCCGCCCAGTACCAAAGGCTCGGTACCGCGGCCTTCCTGCTGGCCTACCTTCGGGAGTACCTGAGCGGTCGGTCGCGAGGCCTGTCGCACCGGCAGGCCTATCGCGAAATCTCGTTCGAGCGCGAGGCGAGGCGGGTCGAACGGACGGCGCGCCGACTGCTCGAGGCCGGAGCCCTGCTCCGGGGCAACGTCGACTGAGAGCGGGCCTGGTGTCCCGTTGGGCAAGCTCCTCGACATTCGAGAGCTCTTCGCGCCTTGCCGGGCAGGCCACTAGCCTCGGTGTGACAAGCAACCTGCCGCAGCGGGACGCTAGACGTTGCGACGGCCGACCAGCGATCTCGCAAGAGTCACTTCGTCGGTGTACTCGATGTCGCCACCGACCGGCATTCCGAACGCGAGCCGTGACACGGGAATGGTCCGGGCCTTCAGAAGCCGTCCGAGGTAGAGCGCGGTCGCCTCTCCCTCGACGTCGGGATTGGTCGCCAGGATCACCTCCTTGACGCCCTCGAGACGATCCATCAACGCGGCGATCTTGAGCTGCTCCGGACCGACGCCATGCTGCGGCGAAAGGACCCCCATCAGCACGTGGTAAAGACCGCGATACTCGCCGGTGCGTTCCAGGGGCTGAATGTTGAACGGCTGCTCGACGACGCAGATCAGCGAGTGGTCGCGCTCGGGGTCGGAACAGATCGAGCAGGGATCGACCTCGGTCAGCGAGTAGCAGGTCGAGCACGGTCGCAGCTTGTCCTTGACTTCGACGATCGCCGCGGCGAGTGCCTCGGCTCCGGAGCGCTCGGCCTTGGCCACATGTTGGGCGAGCCGGGTGGCTGTCTTGGGGCCGATGCCCGGCAGGCGGGAGAGCTCCGCAACCAGACGAGAAAAAGGATCGTTGGCCACTAAAACAAGCCGCTGAGACCGGCGCCCAGATCTCCCATGCTGCTCTGAACCGCTTCGTCCACCTGGCGCATGGCGTCGTTGACCGCCGCGACCACCAGGTCGGCGACCATGTCGGACTCCTCCGGTGACAGCACTTCAGGATCGATCTGAACCGAAAGCAGTTCCTTCTTGCCGTTCATCTTGACGGCCACCATGCCGCCGCCCGCGCTGGCCTCGACGATGAGACTGGAAAGGTCCTTCTCCAGGCGCGCTTGCATCTCCTGCGCTTGCTTCATCAGTTTCTGGATCTTCATGTCGTCTCCGTTTAGTGTTCCTTGGCCGGTTTGACCGATTCCACCGAGCCGCCGAAGATCTCCAGCACGGATTGCACGCGTGGATCTTCCAGAGCTTTCTGGGCGGCTTCGTCCTTGGGACTCGTTTCCTCGGCGGCCACCGTTGCCTCTTGTTCGACGATCTTCCACTTCGCGCGTTTGCCCCAGATCGCCGCCAGGGCGTCTTCGAGGGTGTCGCGGTTCGAGTCCCGGGCGAGCCGGTCCCTGAGCCAGGCATCGCCGGGTGGAACCGAGATTCTGAGCAGGCCATCGGCGAACGTGAGCGAGTTGGCTCCCGAAAGATGAGCGGCCAGGGCCTGGCGCTTGCGGCCGATGGCGGTCAAAAAGGAAGCAACGGGATCCGCCGGCTCCGACTCCTGAGGCGAGGCCTGGATGGTGGGAGGGGGCTTCTTTTCGGATTTCCGGCTTCCAGCCGTCTTACGCTTGGGCGCGGGCTTCTTGGAGCGAGCTGCCGGAGCAGTGGGCGCAGAGCGAGCCACAGCAGGTGCGACCTTCCCAGAGCGCGCGGCCTTCGGATCGGAGCCCGAAGCCGCCGCTCCGGCCAGGAGGTCCTCGATCGCCACCAGTCGAGGCAACTCGGCGGCCCGTAGCCAGGCCACCTCGAGAGCGAGTGCCGCGCTCTCGCTGCGCCGAACGTTGTCCTCGCTTTGGAGTAACAGGTTGAGTGCGCGGAGGATCTGGGCGTAGCCGATTTCTCTGGCCAGGCCGGCCAGGGCCTGCGCCTCTTCGCGGGTCGTCTCGAGACGTTCGGGCTCGGCTCCCAGGCACAGATGAAGCGCCATGCGGCAGTAGGACAGAAACTCGCCGAACACGAACCGCGGATCCCATCCCTCGTCTTCGATTCGCGCGGTGATCTCGGCGATGACCGCGGAGTCGCCGCGCCCGATGGCGCTCAGCACGTCGCGGAAGACGCCCTGGTCGAGCCCGCCCAGGAGCCGGGCGGCGTCGCCATCATCGATGGCGCCGGAACCGAAGGTGGCGAGCTGATCGAGAAGGGCGACAGAATCGCGCACGGACCCGTCGCCGGCTCGAGCGATGATCCGTAGCGCGGAAGCCCCGACCGCGATCTTTTCTGCGGCGGCCACTTTTTCCAGGTAGCTTGCGAGGGCGTCGAGCGGCACTCGTCGAAACCGGAACTCCTGGCATCGCGAGAGAATCGTGGCCGGCACCGCTTCCGCCTCGGTGGTCGCGAAGATAAAGACCAGGTGGTCCGGAGGCTCCTCGACGATCTTCAAGAGCGCGTCGAAGGCCTGGCGCGACAGGCGATGGATCTCGTCGAGAATGACGATCTTGAAGCGCCCGTGCGCCGGACCGTACTTCAGGCTTTCGGTGAGCTCGCGAACTTGCTCGACCTTGGAATAGGTAGCGGCATCGTGCTCGATGACGTCGAAATCGGCACCGGCGGTGATCTCGCGGCAGGTATCGCAGTCGTTGCACGGCTCGGCCGCGGGACCGTTCTCGCAGTTGAGCCCTTTGGCGAGTATCCGGGCGACCGAGGTCTTGCCGACTCCTCTGATTCCCGAGAACAGATAGGCGTGGGCGATTCGGTCACCGGAGACCGCGTTCTGCAGAGCGGTCACCACGGCCTCCTGGCCGATGACTTCAGAGAAGTCTTGCGGGCGCCACTTGCGAGCGAGAACCTGATAACCCATGGGCAGGAAAAGGGCAGAAGGCGACGAAGGGTTCCGGTGATTCTGCGGCACCCGACCAGATGCCTTATCGCTGCTCCCTTCCGGGCCTGACGAGGTTCGACAACGGCCGCTGCACAGGGCCCGAACCCTTCGTCGCCTTCTGCCTCTCGCATGCTACGCACCGATGGCCGTGAAGTAAAGCGAGCGAGGTTCCCCGCACGGCGAGGTTTCGCTACACTACGCCCCCGTGCCGGCGGCGCGGCTTCGGCCGCGGTCGTCCGGTGAGGGACCGTCGAGAGCGTGCCTGAAATGCGGACGAGAGGTGAGACCGGAAGAAGAAATTCACTGGATGGGCCAAGCGCTAATCCAGGCTCGCAAAGCCCAAGCGTTGGGCGAGGTTCCGGTCGGAGCCGTGATCGTTCGCGAGGGACGCAAACTGGGTGAGGGGTCGAACCTGCGGGAGACCAAGGGCGATGCGCTCGCGCACGCCGAGATCGAAGCGATCGCGGACGCGCGGGATAAGGTCGACGGTTGGCGTTTCGAGGGTTGTGAGATGGTCGTGACCCTCGAGCCCTGCGCGATGTGCGCGGGGGCGCTGGTCAACGGGAGGTTCGCGGGGTTGGTGTTCGGCGCAGCCGATCCGAAGGCTGGTTTTTGCGGCAGCGTGGGCGACTTGGTTCGCGAGCCGCGCCTGAATCACCGACTCGACGTTCGCGGCGGGGTCCTGGAAGAGGAATGTGGCCTGCTACTGCGCGAATTCTTCGCGGATCTGCGCCGCAAGTAGAGGTTCTTTGCCAGAGTCTGAAGAAGCGTGGTGGATTCCCGCCACGCGGCCGGAGAGGTGACCGAGTGGCCGAAGGTGCACGACTGGAAATCGTGTGTGCGGTAACCCCGCACCGAGGGTTCGAATCCCTCCCTCTCCGCCAGTTTTTCCGAAGATGATCCATTAGGAGAGGTGCCGGAGTGGTCGAACGGGGCGGTCTCGAAAACCGTTGACCGTGCAAGCGGTCCGAGGGTTCGAATCCCTCCCTCTCCGCCAAATCTCTTCGGAGAGGGTTCAGCGCCCCGGGGGGTATTGACCTCGTGGGCATGAATCTATTAGATTCTAAAGTTCGTCCGCCGTCGACCCGGCCCCCGTAGGGGTCGTTAGAACATTCCGGGGTCGCCGCGCGGGGCTCGATTTCCAGACCGACGGGATACGACCGTGAAACGCACATACCAGCCAAAGAACCGGCGCCGCAAGAAGAAGCACGGCTTTCGGTCGCGCATGCAAACCCGCCAGGGGCGGGCTGTCTTGTCGCGGCGCCGTCGCAAGGGCCGATCTCGCCTGGCCGTTTAGGGCGATGTCGGGCGGGCGCGCAACGCCTCGCCAGGGAGAGTCCTTGTCCCGGCATGAGCGGCTCCGGCGGCGCGTGGACTATCAGCGCTGCTACCGTCAGGGCTCTCGGAAGTTCGGAAGATTCTTAACGCTTTTTTTCGTTGAAAACCGACTCGAGCACCCCCGCCTCGGCATGACCGTGAGCCGCAAGGTTGGAGGTGCGGTGACTCGGGTGAGACTCAAGAGACGGTTCCGAGAGATCTACAGGCGATGGCCACAACGCAAAGATCTTCCGGCCTTGGATCTGGTCATCCATGCGCAGCCCTCCGCTGGACCGGCGCGCTTTTCCCAGATCGAACGAGATCTGACCAAGCAACTTCAGCGGGTGAGGTCAGCGGTGAACGCAACCCCGCAGTCAGATTCGCGCTAGGCGTTGTATCTCTTTACAAGCGCTTTCTGTCACCGTTTCTGCCTCGGGCCTGCCGGTTCTCACCCACCTGTTCTGAATATGCGCGACTCGCAATTCTCAAGTATGGAGCGTGGGGCGGTAGTTGGCGCGCTTTGGGCCGGCTCCTGCGCTGCCATCCGTTCCATCCCGGAGGCGTCGACCTGCCCTGAGGGGCCCGGGTAGTGCAAAAAAAGGAAACCCGTGGATAACAAACGTCTTTTTATGGCCGCTCTGCTTTCAGTGGCGGTTCTTCTTTTATGGCAGACGATTTTTCCCGCCGCGCCTCCGCCTGAAGATCTCGAAGCGGGTCGCGAAGCGGCTGCGCCGAGTGCTGTAGCCGATCGCCAGACGAGCGCTCCGCAAGCTCGGTCCTCGAGCGAAGTCGCGGAGCGGGAGCTCGATGCCCCGGTTGGGTCCCCGACTGGGGCCGAGTCCTCTCTCGAGGCCGAAGCGGCTGCTGAGATCGTCGGCTCGATCGAGGAAGAGGTGGTGCTCGAGAGCGACCGCTTTCGCGCGACCTTCAGTAGCCGCGGAGCCCAACTGGTTTCGTTCGTTTCGAAACGGCACGCCACGGGCCTGGGCAACGGTGTCGATCTGATCCGGCGGCGCACCGGGCAGCCCTATCTGTTTGGCATCGTGGACGGTGCTGGCGTCGGCGACCCGCTCAACGAGGCGCTGTTCGCGGTTTCCCGAGAGGGCGGCGAGCAGGCGGGGCTTCGGTTCGAGTACGCCGGACCGCTGGGTCGTGCGGAGAAGGAGTTCTGGCTACGCCCCGACGGCCTTCTCGGAGTCAGAGTCACGATTCCGGCGAGAACCGATTGGGCGGCCCTGCTCGGGCCGGGGGTTCGCAACCCGAGCGCGGAAGAGCTCGACAACCGGTTCGAGCGCCGGGCGGTCGTGTACCGGAAGGGCACCGAAGTCGAGCGCGAGAACGCGCAGAAGGCCGACGAGCCCATCCGGGTTTCTGGAGACGAGCTCGGCTGGATCGGACTCGAGGACAACTATTTCCTCGCAACGTGGGTCGTGACCGATGAGCCTCTGGCGTACGCCACGGCAGTTCCCGTCAGGGGTCGGATGGAGGGTGCCGAGGAAACAGGGAGCACCTTCGTTCTCACCGATCGCGCCGACGAGGAGGACGGTGTCATTCACGAGTTCGAGTTGCTCCTGGTGCCGGCGGGCGATCGGCTCGACGGGGCGGCATATCTCGGTGCCAAGGAATACGAACGGCTGGCGCGGCTTCCCAACCGGCTCAACGAAGCGGTGAATCTCGGGTTCTTCGCGATCCTGGCCAAGCCGATTCTGTTCGGTTTGCGCTGGCTGCACGACAACGTCACCGCCAACTGGGGCTGGGCGATCATCCTGATGACCGTCTTCATTCGCCTGCTGCTCTTTCCGCTGACCCACAAGAGCTTCGTCTCGATGCAGAAGATGCAAGAGGTCAACCCCAAGGTCCAGGGGATCAAGAACAAGTACCGGGGCAAGCTCAAAGACAAGCAGGGCCGGGCGAACACCGAGATGCAGCGCAAGATGAACGAAGAGGTGATGGCTCTCTACAAGAAAGAGGGTGTCAACCCCGCCGGCGGCTGCCTGCCGATGCTGCTCCAGATCCCCGTGCTGTTCGCGTTCTACAACCTGCTCTCGGCGGCGGTGGAGCTGCGCCATGCGCCGTGGGTCCTGTGGATCCAGGATCTTTCGGCGCCCGATCCGTACTACGCGCTACCCATCATCATGGGTGCGAGCCAGTTCGTGCAGCAGAAGCTGACGCCGTCCGCGGCGGACCCGATGCAGCGGCGAATGTTCATGCTCATGCCGTTCTTTTTCACGATTCTCTTCCTGGGTTTTCCGAGCGGCATGGTTCTCTACTGGCTGACCAACAACATCCTGGGCATCGTCCAGCAAGCCACCTACAAACGATTCAAAGAGCGCAAGGCCGCGGCGGATGACGCCAAAGCGGCCGGCAAGAATCGCGGGTAGATGAAGGAAGGAATAGCTATGAGCCGTGCTAAGAAGTTCTTCTCCGGTAACACCCTGGAACAGGCGGTGCTACAAGCCGCCCGCCATTTTCAGCTCGACCCCGAGCTGGTGGCTTTCGAGCAGGTCGAGAGGCGTCACGGGTTCTTGAAAGTTCGGCGTCGCGTAGTGATCGGTGTCGATCCGGATGCGCCTGGGCGCAGCGAGGTGCCACCATCGGCCGCTCGACCCGACGTGGCCCAGCAGCCGAGCGGGATGAAGGTCGCCAAGCCCGCCTGGGTCGATCCGCCGGCGTCGGGTCCGGAGCCGAGAGTTCCGGGCGAGACCGCCGCAGGCTCCCGACGGGAGGTCCCGAGCGAAGAGCCCAAGCCGAGAGTGGCAGTCGAGAACGCCGAACTGGAGCGGTCTCGCGATGACGCCTGGGATGACATCACCCCGGCCGATGCGGTCGAGGCGGCGCAGGAGACCCTGCGGCGCGTGCTCAAGCTCGGAGGGCTCGACCTCGAGGCGAAGATCGAGACCGGCGATGGGGGGCTCGAGGTGGAGCTTCGCGGCTCGGACGAAGATAAACTCTTCGAAGATCGAGGTCGCCTCCTGCTGGCGGTTCAGCACCTCTTGCCGAGGATGATTCGGGGGCTCACCGGCGGCTCGGTGGCCTGCCGTGTGGACTCGGACAACTTCCACGAGGTGCGCGCCGAGCAGTTGCGAGTGATGGCTCAGGAGGCGGCCGCCGAGGTGCGCCGCGACCGCCGAATGCAGAGCCTGGAGCCGATGTCACCGGACGAGCGACGGATCGTCCACCTGACCCTGGCGGATGATCCGGCGGTGGAGACCGAGAGCCACGGCACCGGCCTTTTCAAGCGTGTCGCCATCCGACCGGTTCGGCGAACCCCCCACGCTTCGTCGGAACGCTAGAGCCGATAGCGCTGCTTCATCGCGGCGAATCGATCGTAGCTCTTCCGGTCGAGTTCCGGCGACAGGGAGGTTTCCAGGAGGGGCACGAGCGTCTCGCGGAGGAAGGCGCCTCGTGCCATCCATTGAAAATAGCTCCTGCCGCCGTGGTGGTAGGGACCGTACAGCTTGCCCCCCGGAAAAACCGTTTCGATCCAGCGAAACAGCGTCTCGTGGTCGGTATGCATCCGAAGGGTAACTTGGGGCTGGCGGCCGTCGCCGCCGAAGTGACCTTCGCCCACCAGGATCCCCATGAGAAAGCCGACCTCGAATTGAGAGGGTTGTTTCACCGTCAGGTTTCCCGTGAAACACCGGAGCTCTGTTGAACACCCGGTTGTTTCACCGTCAAGTTTCCCGTGAAACATCATTGTCGGTCAAGAGGGTGCTTCGCGGGCCGGCGCACTAGAATCTACCGGTGCCGACCCACCTTGCCGAGATGTCCGCAGGGCAATTCCGCGATGGCCTCGAGTCGACTCTGGGCGCGCCTCCCTCCCAGCTGCTGGTGGAACGTCTCTTTTCTCACTATCAAGAGCTCAGGCGCTGGGCCGCTCGAACCGCCTTGATCGGTGCCTCGGAGGCCGACAGGATGGTCGAGAGGCACTACGCGGAGAGTCTCCTGGCGCTGGGCTTGATCGGAGAGGCCACCCGGATTCTCGACCTCGGATCGGGAGCCGGTTTTCCGGGCTGGGTGCTCGCCGCGGCGCTCGAGAAGGCGACGGTCTGGCTGGTGGAATCACGGAAGCGAAAGGTCGCGTTCCTGCGCTCAGCGGCTACCCGCGCGGAATTGTCGTGCCGAATCGTAGGTGCTAGAGTCTCGCGACACCAGCCGCTCACCTCGCTGCTCGACGCAGACGGTCGAAGCGTAGGCTCGATAGACCTGGTGACGATTCGCGCCGTGAAGATCACCGACGACATCTGGGCGGGCTTGCGTCCCGGGTTGGCAACCGGTGCCCGAGTCCTTCGCTGGGAGGGATCCGAAGCGGTGGCTCCGCTGCCGGGCGCGGAGAGAGGGCGGGCGCTGCCCCTACCCGGACGCCAGGGCACCATCCAGGAGTGGTGTCTCACCGAGAAGCGGGCGGTCCTTGCTTGAGGCCTTGGAGCCTCCACCGAAGACGAGTGGCATGAGATGGTGAGAACGATCGCGATCGCGAACCAGAAGGGAGGTGTGGGCAAAACCACCACCGCCATCAACCTGGGAGCGGCACTGGCGGCGCTCGAACGGAGAGTGCTGCTGGTCGATTGCGACGCTCAGGGCAACGCGGCACGCGGATTGGGGATCGACCCGGAGCCCCCGACTCTGTACGAGGTTCTTATCGGTGAGGCGACCCTGAACCAGGCGGTCCGACCGACCCTGATGGCCTGTTTGGAGATTGTCCCGTCGAGCCGGACGCTGGTCGGGGCCGAAGTCGAGTTCGTCGGTCTGGACGGCTGGCAGAGGCGGCTTCGGTCCGCGCTCGAGCACGTCGCCGGTCGTTATGACACGATTCTTTTGGACTGTCCGCCGTCCTTGGGGCACCTGACGGTCAACGCGCTCGCCGCAGCCGACGGAGTTCTCGTCCCGCTGCAGTGCGAGTATTTCGCTCTCGAAGGGATCAAGGAATTGCTGCAGACGATACAACGAGTACAACAGAACCTGAATCCGGAGCTACACGTCACCGGAATCCTTTTGACCATGTACGACGAGCGCACCAACCTGGCGCGCGACGTCGCGCGGGAGGTGCGAACCCACTTTTCCGGCCAGGTCTACGACACGATCGTGCCCCGCAACGTCCGACTTGCCGAGGCGCCGAGCCACGGCCTTCCGGTTCTCAACTACGACATCCGAAGCCGTGGCGCACAGGCGTATCTGGCGCTGGCCCGAGAGATGCTCGCGGGAGCGGTCTGATGGTGGCCAAGCGAGGTCTGGGACGAGGGTTGGACGCCCTTTTTGCCGACGGAGCGGGCGCGGTTTCCACCGGTCCGACGGAGCTGGCCTTGGACGAGCTGACCCCGAATCGTTATCAGCCCCGGGTCGATTTCGACGCGGCCGAGCTGGCCGAGCTGGCGGCTTCGATCCGGGCGCAGGGATTGATTCAACCGATTCTAGTCGTGCGAAGAGCCGAGGGCGGCTACGCGATCGTCGCGGGAGAACGCCGTTGGCGAGCGGCGCGCGAGGCGGGGCTCGCTCGCGTACCGGTTGTGGTTCGCGAGAAGCTCTCCGAGCGCGAGTTTCTGGAAGCGGCTCTGGTGGAGAACCTCCAGAGGGCCGACCTCAACGCCATTGAGGAGGCCGAGGCCTTCGAGCGGATGCATCGAGAATTCGGGCTGTCGCATCAGGAGATTGGCGAGCGGATCGGCAAGAGCCGCTCAGCTGTATCGAACCGGCTTCGGCTCCTGGGTTTGCCCGAGGAGGTTCGGTCGATGATCCGGCAGCGGCGGTTGAGTGCCGGGCAGGCGCGTCCCCTGCTGGGACTCGCGAGCGATCGAGAGAGAGTACGGATGGCGAGGCGAGCGGTCGAGGAGGGGCTCAACGCGCGACAGTTGGAAGCTGCGACTCGGCCCAGCGGGTCGGTAAAGAAGAAGAGTCTGCGAAGGCTCGATCCGGACACCGTAGCGGCAGCTGAAAGATTGACTAAACATTTACAAACAAAAGTTGAAATTCACAGGCGTGGCAAGAGCGGCTCTCTCGTCCTCGCGTTCCACTCCGAAGACGAGCTCATTCGGCTGTATGACATGCTCATGGGCACGAGGAGTCGATCATGAAGAAAACAGGTTCCACCGGCGATCTAAACGGCTTTCTGGATGCGGGGAGCTTTATCGAGGGCTCGCTGCACTTTGAAGACACCTTTCGTCTCGACGGACGTTTGAAGGGTCGCGTCGTTTCGCGGGGCGATCTCGTCGTCGGTGAGCGCGGCAACGTCGACGCCGAGGTCGAGGTCGGCCGGCTCTTCGTGTCCGGCACCGTCAAGGGCCGGGTCGTCGCTCAGCGTCGGGTGGAGATCGCCGCGGGCGGCAAGGTTCTGGCGGATCTCGAGACACCGAGCCTGGTGGTCGAGGACGGTGCGGTCCTCCATGGACTGTGCAACATGTCCGGCGACGCGGCGGCAGCCGCCAGCCCCGCGATCAAGGGTCTGGGATCGGGGGAGAAGATCGCTCGGTTGCCTTTGTCGAAGAAAGGCTAGCTTCCTCTTCGAGCATCGCGGGAGGCTCGCCCACCAGCGTCTCGTACGACGGGACGAAGATGAACGGAGTCTGGGCTAGAAATGCGCCGGAGAACGCATCGGCGAGAACCTGGCCATCAAGCTCCCTGCTGATCGGCAGCTTGGTCGCGTACAGCAGAGTCGGCATGATGTCGACGAGCTCGGCGCGCGCGAGGAATTGACCGCTCTTGATGCCGTCGCCGATCAGGAAGACGACGCCATCGTCGGCAGGGCTGACCGTGCCTTCGTCCGATCTGCCGGTCGTGGATCGCCAAACTCGCCGCCAACCCTCGGGACTCTGCACGCCGTAGGGCGAGACCACCGCCAAGAGCTTGGACCCCTGCTCGCGCGACCAGAGCGCCGCCAGATAGCTGTCGAGATGGCGGTAGTACGCGGTGACGAGCTGCGCGGCCCGCCGACGGCGCTCGTTGCGAACGCCTTCGAGCTCGAATGCCGAGAAGCCTCCCAGGTAGCGTCGCGAAACTTCACCCAGGCCGGGGAGAAGGATGAACATGCGTCTCAGGTCTCGTCGCTGCTCGAGTAGGAACTGAGACAGCGATTCACGCCAGACGTCGCCGGCGAGGGTACCCAGGACCTCGGGAGGAGCCTGGTCGAACTCGCCGGCCGTCTCCGGGCCGAGCTCGTTTTGCCCCACCTGAAACAGGATTCCCCGCTCGGCGAGCTCGGGAGGGAGGGCCGCAAGCGCCGAGAAGTTGCCCGCGAAGTAGCGCTCGGAGAATGTGAATGCCGAAGTCTCGGTGACCGGATAGAGCGACGGCCAGGAGATGACGCCGGTGGGGATGTCGAGCCGAGAGTAGATCTCCCAGAGCGCGAGACTGCGGCGCACGGTGGCATCGGGCCGAACCCGGCTGAATCCCGGCAGGAACTTGTCCGGGAAAGGGAGGCCCCAAGGCAGGAGCGTCAGGTGCGGGTCGCCGGAGACAAAGTCCATTCGCACGGCGGTCTCCGAAAGCACGCCGTGCTTGTAGGGGAACTTTCCGGTGGCCAGAGACGTCCACAGCGCCGTGCGCAGCGTCGGCGAGAGCGGCTCCAGCCGAGCGTGCACTCCCTGCTCGATCATCTGTCCGAAGAACGGTAGCTGGCCCTTCTGGACCAGCGGCAAGATCGCGTCGAGGGTGGCGCCTTCGAGCCCGACGACGAACAACGTAGGACCTTCTTCCAGCTCGACGAAGGAGGGCAGAGGCGCGGACTCGAGCCGGGGTCGGTAGGCCTCGCGCCGCTCGCCGAGCGCGTAAACGGACGCCAGCGAGAGTCCCAGAAAGAGGATGACCGAGCGCCGGCCGTAGCGTTTCGGCGGATAGCTGTGCAGAAGGGCCGTATAGAAAAGAACCACGGCTGCGATGCTCAATAGAACAGCCGCCTTGATCAGGCGGACGTTGATGCCGGGCGGCGTGTAGAAAGCCAGAAACGAAGCTTGAAGCCAATCGATGAGGGCAGCGGTCGCGAGGATCGCGGTAATCGCCCAGGGCAGGATTCGACCAGCGCGCACTCCGGTTCGCCAGGTGTAGAGAGTCAGCACGAAGGTGCCCGCGATACCCAGAACAACCCCCAGTACTGCGGAGGCCTTGAAAAAGTCGAGCCAGGCGAAGGGAACGTCGGGGTTCAAGAACAGCAGTAGGCCCGCCAGCTGCGCTCCGCCGAGGAAGCCGGGCAGTAGGTTGACGGCGATGTCCTGTGCCAGCCGCCTGGAGCCCGGTGACCGGCTGGGTGCGGCTACGGGCATCGAACACTCCGGCTTTGCTAGATTGGCGCGACTCAAGAGGTGCCGTTGAAAGATCAGGATAGCAGAGGAACAAGAGATTCCAGTTCGAAGCTCGCCTGGCCTCACCGACTGCTCATGGCACTGCCCGCGGAGACCGCGCATTCGGTGGTGGTGTCGGCCTTGAGAATCGTCCAGGCGACGCCGGTGCGGCGATGGCTCGAGCGCGGCTACCGGGTCGCGGACTCGGGCAGCCTCTCGCAGGAAGTTCTCGGGCACACCTTCGCCAACCCCGTGGGCCTCGCGGCCGGATTCGACAAGGATGGGCTGGTAGTGCCGGGAATGGCGGCGCTCGGCTTCGGCTGGCTCGAGGTCGGGGCGGTCACGCCCCGGCCGCAACGGGGCAATCCGCGCCCGCGGCTGTTTCGCTACCGGAAGGCCGAAAGCCTGGAAAACGCGATGGGGTTCAACAACCGTGGCGGCGACGCGCTCTCTCGGCAGCTCGCCCGCCGACACCCGGCAGCAGCGCCGTTGTTCGTCAACCTGGGAAAGAACCGGACCACCGCCAACGAGCGGGCCGTTGACGACTATCTCTTTTTGATCGAAAGGCTCTCGGATCGCTGTGACGGCTTTGTGCTGAATGTCTCCTCACCCAACACCCCGGGTTTGCGCGATCTTCAGCAGGACCGCACTCTCGGCGAGCTGGTCAAGCGCGCGACGGCGGCGACGGCGGTTCCGCTTCTGGTCAAGTTGTCACCAGACCTGGCAATCGATCGGGCGCGAACCATAGCCGCCCGCTGCGTCGAGGCGGGCGCGGCGGGTTTGATCCTCGCCAACACCACCACCGACTACAGCCTCCTGCCGGAGTCCCGGAGGATGGGTGGCTTGAGCGGCCGGGTCCTGCGGGAGCGAAGCGTCGAGCTGCTTCGCGGCCTCGCCGGCGATCTCTTCGGTCGTTGTCTTCTGGTCAGCGTCGGAGGAATCTCATCGGGCCGCGACGCCTATGCGCGAATCCGCGCCGGCGCTCATCTCGTGCAGCTCTACACCGCGCTGGTCTTCCAAGGACCGGGACTGGTCAAACGGATCGGTCGGGAGCTTGCGCAGCTGCTTTCCAACGATGGTTTTGCCTCGATCGGCGAGGCTGCCGGCGCCGACGTGGCGGGACGTGCCGGCAAAGGAGAAACGACATGAACACGACCGCTCGAACCGCGCGCATCGCCGTGGCCCTGGACACTTCGGATTGGGACGAGTTCTGCCTCTGGTGTCGTCGATTCGGTCCGCGGGTGGGCGTTCTGAAGGTCGGGCTCGAGGCCTTTGTCAGATGGGGTCCGGCGGCTGTGGACGAAGCACGCAACCATGGCGGACGGATCTTTCTGGACCTCAAATTGCACGATATCCCGAACACCGTTGCGGGCGCCGTGGCGTCGGCTCGTGATCTCGGCGCCGACTATCTCACCGTCCACGCGGGCGGCGGTGCGCGGATGCTCGAAGCCGCGAGCGAAGCCGCCGAAGACCGGGTGAACATCCTCGCCGTCACGGTCCTTACCCATATGGATTCGCGCTCGCTGGGAGAGCTCGGGCTGACAACGGATCCAGAGAGGCTCGCCGCTTCCTGGGCGCAGCTTGCCGCGCAGTCCGGTTGCGCAGGCGCGGTCTGCTCGCCGCTCGAGGCGGCCGGGCTCCGCCGGCGGCTGCCCGAACCGTTTCTGCTCGTCACACCGGGGATTCGGTCGAGCAGTCGAGTTGCCGCCGACGATCAGCGCCGAACCGCCACCGTGGCCGAGGCCCTTGACGCGGGCGCGAACCTGCTCGTCGTGGGCCGACCGCTCACCCGAGCCGAGGATCCGGACGCCGCGCTGGAGGAGCTTCTGGCAGGCAGCTAGTGTTTTCGCGCGGCGAGCGCGTTTCTATTCGCGTGGCGCGGCGCCCCGCAGGGCGGCGTTGCTCCTTGGTCGCGAATAGCCCGATGCGCACGCACGTGGCGCGCCGCCGAGCGAACGCCTTCCGCGCTCCGTGCGACCAGGGGCGGTGATGAACGCATACGCTAGATAATGAAGATCGGCCGGTCGACCGCGACGTTGAACTCCATGTCCCAGGTTGTGACCACTAGGTTGATGGGCACGGTATAGGGATAGGAGATCTTCAACCGGCCGCCGCCGCGCTCGACCTTGACCGCGGATCTTTCGAGAGGCAGGTTGAGATCCTGAATGCGGCGAATGACGTTCTCCCGGATCTTCTCGAGCGGAGCCTCTCCGTTCTGCTCGGCCTGCCCGGTCATGAACTTCTCGAGCTCGGCAGCGTTCATTTTGGCGGGGATGATCTGCAAGGCGACGTAGGCGCCGAAGCCAACTAGGACCAACCAGAAGATGCAACCCATCTTGCTGTCACCGCGCGACGGATGAAGGGCTCTCATGGA
Organism: Thermoanaerobaculia bacterium; assembly: GCA_945787635.1. Taxonomy (GTDB): domain Bacteria; phylum Acidobacteriota; class Thermoanaerobaculia; order Multivoradales; family JAHEKO01; genus CALZIK01. The sequence continues at coordinate 65,239 of CALZIK010000143.1, forward strand.
GGGCGAGTCTAGCGCACTCACCTCGAGGCGAGAGTGACGCGCGCCACTGCCTTGCTTCAACGAATCAGTTTGAGGCTGCGGTGCCAGCGCGTGCGGCCAGGAAACTTGACGACCACTTCGGCGAGCTGGCGCATCCGGTGGCCGAGGCCCCTCCACGCCACGCTCTCCTCATCGGCATCAAATGACCAGTAGACGAGAAGTGCTCTTCCCTTTGCGAACTTGAGTGGAACGGTACCCCAGAAGCGCGAGTCATTCGAATCGTCCCGGTTGTCTCCCAGAAAGAAAAGCTCGCCCTCTGGAACCCGCACCGGGCCGAAATTGTCGCGATTGCGGTACTCCTCGGAAAGGAAGATCGAACGAGGATAGGTTCTTTCGTCTCGATGAAGCACGTAGCCGCCCTCATCCACCACGCGGTCGTTGACGAAGAGGCGCTTGTCTCGGATCTCGACGCGATCACCGGGAAGGCCGACGCAGCGCTTGATGAAGTCGCGAGTCGGATCGTGAGGGAATCTAAAGACCACGATGTCGCCGCGCCGAACGCCGCGCAGCGGGAGCAGCTTCGTGCCAAGTCGCACGGGCCCGTAGACGAACTTGTTGACCAGGATGTGATCGCCGACCAGTAGGTTCTCCTCCATCGATGCGCTCGGGATCTTGAACGCCTGCAGAACGAAGGAGCGAGCGAAGGTCGCGAAGATCACCGCGATCAGAAGCGCCTCGAGGTAGTCGCGCCAGGGATGACGCCGGCGAATCGGAGGAGGCGGGTGCTCCCCTGTCGCGGCTGTGGGAGCCGAGGGCTCCATCACCGAATGAGGTGGAGCGTCCGGCCCCAGCGGGTCTTGGTGACGAAGCTGGCGGCGGTCTTTCCGAGCTGGCGAAGCCGCGCACCCCAGCCGGGCCAGGAACCGTCGGGTGTCTCGCCCGCGAACGACCAGTAGACCAGAAAGGCCCGACCCTTGACGAAGTGTGCGGGCACCGGACCCCAGAATCGCGAATCGTAGGAATGGTCGCGGTTGTCGCCCATGCAGAAGTAGTGGGAGGACGGCACGACATAGGGACCGAAGTCATCTCGTTTGCGCAAGTTGCCGCGCGCGCGCGATCGGTCGCGGTGCACCGCGAAATCCGATTCGTTCACGGCTTCTCCGTTCACGAAAAGAGTCTTTCCGGAGATCCGGATGGTGTCGCCCGGCACACCCACGCAGCGCTTGACCATGTCGACGCCGGGCCGCTCCGGCGAGCGGAAGATCACGATGTCTCCGCGCCTCACCTTGCGCAGGGGCAGGAGCGCCTTCTCCAGCGGCGTGCTCTCGCCGCCGTAGATGAACCGGTTGACGAACAAGTGGTCGCCGATCAGGAGGGTCTCCTCCATGGAGGCGCTGGGAATGTAAAACGTCTTGAAAACGAATGCGTTGGTGAACCCCAGGAAGATCCCGGCGATCAAAAGGGCCTCGAAATACTCGCGGAAGGTCGAACGGCGTTTCTGCACAGCGCCCTAATCTAGCAGCCCGCAAGCCCATCCACCATGGCCGGCGGACGTCGAGGCGAGCGCCGTCGTCGAAGTCAAGGGAAATAGCGACCGACTACTTTCCTGGACAGCGCCCACGCAGCGCTCGGGCCGGTCCAGATGCTGACGAGCACCGTCGCGCCGTCTATTCCACTTGACGCGGCGCGCGCGATGAACGCCCGGCCAGTCGCACGCAAAGCACTGAAAACAAGCGATCTATTAACCCAGTGCCGAGCCTGGCGCGGGAGTTGATCTATCGCCTCTCCACACGTAAACCGGAGAAAGGAGGTGCGATCGAAAAGAAAACGGCCCAACCAGTCGGCCACGGCAGGCAAACCGGGCTGACGAACACAAACGCATTCGAATCAACGAGCCCCATGGCTCACAACCACCCAACAACCAAAAGGAGACATCAAAATGGGTGACACCAAGAACAAGATCTTTCTCGGAATCCTGCTGCTGGCGACCCTCGTGCTGGTTTCGGCCGGAGCGGCGAGCGCCGCGGACGGCAAGGTCAACATCAACTCCGCGGGCGTCGACGAGCTCGCTCTCTTGCCGCGAGTCGGCGCCACGGTCGCCGCGCGGATCATCGAGTTTCGCGACGCTAACGGCTCGTTCGAAGCGACCGAAGACCTGATGCTCGTCAAAGGCATCGGCGAACGCACGTTCGAGCTCATCGAGCCGTACGTCAGCCTTTCGGGCGAGACCACTCTGGTCGAAAAGGTCCGTTCCCCGCGCAAGGCCGAAAGCGAAGATCAGGACGAAAACTGATTGCGGACTCGGGGGCGCCAGTGGGCGCCCCCGAGTCTTGACTCTCGGAGGACGTCAACCATGAGACGAAACCAAGGTTTTCAACTCATCGAACTGCTTCTGGTCCTGGCTCTCGCGGGACTGACGGCCGGTTTTGCGATTCCGGCCTTCGTGCGGCTCTCGACACGGTTCGAGCTCGAGCTGGCGTCGGCGGAGGTGGTCTCGGCGCTGCGGCTGGCGCGAGCGAGCGCGGTCACCGAAGGAGTCAAGGTGGGCGTCAAGTTCCGCGAACAGGAGAGCGGCCTGTTCACCTTCACCTTGTATCGCGATGGCGACGGCGACGGTGTCCTGACCCGCGATATCGAGTCCGAGATCGATCCACCGGTAGGGCCCCCCCGGCAACTGCACCACATGGGCCGGCGTATCAGGCTCGGGTTTCCTCTCGGACCAGCGCCGAGGGATCCGGGAAATCCCCGCCGCCGGCTGCCGCCCGACCCCATCCGCTTCAACCGCTCGGACCTCGCCTCCTTTGGTCCGCTCGGTGGATCGACCGCGGGCTCGATCTATCTGACCGACGGGCTCGGACTGCTGTCGGCGATCCGGGTTTTCGGCCGCACCGGCAAGGTCAAGGTTCTCTACTACGACGTCGAGACCGAGATCTGGGACTGAGGCGTTGGGCTCGATCTCGCTTGTGCCGGCGCCCGGCTTGACCCGCGAACCGGACGTGCAGTAGATTGCTCGACGCTTTGAGCGCGGTTGTCGTTGTCACCACGGTTGGTACCGAGGAAGAGGCCAACAGCCTGGCCGAGGAGCTGGTCGGCCGGCGCCACGCAGCCTGCGTCAACGTTTTGCCGATCAGACGGTCGGTCTACCGTTGGAAGGGCAAGCTCTGCGAGGACAGCGAATTTCTGCTTCTGATCAAGAGCCTCGAGGAGAGCTACCCCGCGATTGAAGCCGCGATTCGAGAGCTTCACAGCTACGAGCTGCCCGAGATTCTCTGCTTCGACGTACGCCAGGGTGAGGCAAGGTTCTTGAAGTGGCTGGCCGATTCGGTGACCAAGAGCGCGTCGGCGCCTGACGCCGCCGGCTGAGTCAGGCCACTGACAGCGCGCGGTCGAGGTCGGCGAGAAGGTCGTTCAGGTCTTCGATTCCCACCGAAACGCGGATCATGCCGCGGGTGATGCCGAGTTTGGCTTGCCGCTCGACCGGCACCGAGGCGTGGGTCATCGAGGCCGGATGCGAGATCAGGGTCTCGACGCCGCCGAGGCTCTCGGCAAGGCTCAACACCTGGAGGCGATTGAGAAAGCTTCTCGCGGCGTCCTCGGAACCGAGATCGAACGCGATCAAAGCGCCGAAGCCAGAGGCCTGGCGTTTCTGGAGGTCATGTCCCGGATGGTCAGCGAGCCCCGGGTAGAGAACCGACCGAACCTTCGGATGCCGCTTCAGCAAATCGGCCACCGCGCGCGCGTTGATCTCGTGCCGGTCCATCCGCACGCCGAGAGTCTTGATGCCGCGCAGCACGAGGAAGCTGTCGAAAGGGCTCAAAATGGCGCCCTCTGATTTCTGGACGAAGCTGAACCACTCGGCGTCGTCCGCGCTCTTCGCTACCAGCGCGCCTCCGATCGAATCGCTGTGCCCGTTCAGAAACTTGGTGGTCGAGTGTATGACGAAGTCCGCGTCGTGCTCGAGGGGTCGTTGAAAGTAGGGCGACATGAAGGTGTTGTCGACGGCGAGCTTGGCGCCGTGGCTGTGCGCGATTCTGGCGGCGCCGGCGATGTCGGTGACCTCGATCATCGGGTTGGTCGGCGTCTCGATGTACACCAGCCGGGTCTTCGGAGTCATGGCCCGCTCGATCTCACCCAGATCGGGCGAGTTGACCCACGAAAACGACAGACCGTAGCGCTCGAGGATGTGGTGAAAGAAGCGATAGGTGCCGCCGTAGACATTCTGCGAACAGACTACGTGCTCGCCGGTCTTGACCGTTGTCAGGAGGGTCGCGATGGCGGACATGCCTGAGGCGAAAGCGTGTCCCGCGATACCACCCTCGAGATCGGCGATGTTGTCCTGCAGTGCTTCGCGAGTCGGATTTTGCACGCGCGCGTACTCGTAGCCCTTGTGGACTCCGAGCTCCTCGTGAATGTAGGTCGAGGTCTGATAGATCGGAACGGTCACCGAGCCGGTGGTCGGATCGGGCGCCTGCCCGGCGTGAATCGCCCGGGTCGAGAAACCGAGATTCTTGGTGTCGCCTTTCACGGGGGGCCTCCTCAAGAGCAAGCGCCGGCCGAGGCGGACCGGCGCAGCCGCGAGCGGCGAGAGTCTAGCAGCGCCGGGGCTCGCCCGAAACGACCGGGCGGCTACCTGAAGGTTCGGGACTCGAGTGCCGCTCGAGGAATCCAAATCCCCGGAAAGTCCGCTCGAATCCGTCTCATGCGCCCGGCAAGACTGCCTGCCGACCCGAACCAGGATGGCGGGGCGTCCGGCTCGGCGAGATGCATGGCCGCGAGAGCCCGCGGGCTCAGGGAGTGGGTCACCGGGGTCCACTTGGGCTCGGCCAGAAACCAACCAGGCAACAGCGCGAGGTCGATGCGCCGGGAGCCGAGAGCGTAGGCAGAGAACTCGGGGAGCGTGGCCTCGGTGTCACCGATGTGAAGAACTACGAAGCCGCCGAGGTGGATGACGAAGCCGAGGTTGTCGATCGGCGGGCGGCGCTCGTGGCCGTGATGGAGGTTGAGGACCTCGACCGAGGCGCCGCTCGCCGATACGGTCTGCGAAGCTCCCTCGGCCGGGTGGATGGCGTGGACCCGGGCTCGAATCGCCGGGTCGAAATCTGCGGCCGCGGTGAGCCGAGCGACGGCCTGGGGCGTCGTGACCAGCACCGCATTCGGGCTCGCGGAAAGAAACGCGAGTGTCTCCGCGGGGCCGAAATGGTCTTCGTGCGAATGGGTCGCCAGCACGAGATCGACCTCGTCGAACGGTGGGCGCGCGGCGAGCAGTTCGGCGCGCGTGTCTTCGGTGAGCTTCGGATAATGGCGAATCCCCGGGAAGAGCGCATCGACGAGTACCTTGGTCTCGCCGGCCGAAAGCAGGAAACCCTCGTTGGCCAGGTAGGTCACCGTCATGGTGGGCGGGTTTGTCGTCGGCGCCCCTGCGCGCTCCGGGGTATCGGATAACGGGGAAGATGGGGAAGCTGCGAAAGAGGCGAAAGGCGCAGTCGACGCGATTGAGACGATCGGGGTGAGCAGTGTGAGCACCAGTGTGAGAGCGACCCATGCGCCGAGTCCGAGGCTTGCTTGGGGCGAGCGTTTGCGTCCGGCTTCCTTCATGCCACTAGAATACCGGCCATGAACGACACCGCGACGGTATTCAGCCCGATCCGCTGGCGCGACGGCGGGCTCAAGTTGCTCGACCAGACCCGGCTGCCCCGAGAAGAGACCTGGCTGGACTGCGACCGGCCCGAGGACGTCGCGGCGGCGATCTATCGGTTGAGCGTACGCGGCGCGCCGGCCATCGGCGTGACCGCCGCCTACGGCCTGGTGGTCGGCCTGAACACCCTCGGGGAGGGCCAGACGCTGGAAGAACGTTTCGACGAGGTCGCCGAGCTTCTCGGGGCGACCCGACCCACCGCGGTCAACCTGCGCTGGGCGCTCGAGCACGGGCGCAAGGTCTTCAAGCGGACTGAAGGCCTGCCGGACGACAAGAGAATCGCGGCGCTTCTGGCCTGGGCCCACGAGACCCATGCGGCCGACATCGCGGCGAACCAGAAAATGGGCGCCCACGGTGCGACCCTCTTTGCCGCAGGCGACAAGGTCCTGACCCACTGCAACACCGGCGCTCTCGCCACGGCCGGCTACGGCACCGCCTTGGGCGTCATCCACGCCTCGCACGACGAAGGCAAGGTCTCGCAGGTCTGGGTGGATGAGACCCGCCCGCTTCTCCAGGGCGCGCGTTTGACGGCGTGGGAGCTCGAGCGGCTCGAGATTCCGTACAAGGTGGTCACCGACTCGAGTTGCGGCGCGCTCATGGCGCGCGGCCTGGTCGACCGAGTCGTGGTTGGCGCCGACCGGATCGCAGCCAACGGCGACGCCGCCAACAAGATCGGCACCTATACCGTTGCGGTTCTGGCCAACCGTCACAACGTGCCGTTCTATGTCGCCGCGCCGCTCTCGACGATCGACCTCGAAACACCTACGGGCAACGAGATCCCGATCGAAGAGCGCTCGGCGGACGAAGTGAGAGAGGTCTTCGGCACGGTGGTGGCGCCGGAAAACGCGCCGGCGGCGAACTTTGCTTTCGATGTCACGCCCAACGAGCTGATCGCGGCGATCATCACCGACGCCGGCGTGCTCGAGCCGCCCTACACCGAGTCGATCGCGCGGGCGTTTCTCGAACAGGGCGAACCGGCCGCGCCGAGCTAGGCGATTCCGATCAGACGCTCGTCCTGCGGTCCGTCGACGCTTTGGACCGCGACCCCATGCTCGGCCAGGTAGCCGACGCCGTTCTCGCCGGCGTACCCGCCCCCGACCACGATCACCTTCGCGATCCCGGCGTGGTGGATGAGCTTCGCACACAGGATGCAGGGCTCGCCGGTGACCAGAAGCCAGGCGCCCTGGGTCGGAACGCCGGCTGCCGCCGAGTTGCAGATCACGTTCATCTCGGCGTGATGGCAGCCGATCTCCATGCGGGTCCCGGACCGGATCCCGAGGTCGTCGCGCAGGCAGACGTCGCCGCCGCACAGCTCGCCGCCGCCGCGCGGGCCGCCGTTGTAGCCATCCATCAAGGTCACGTTGCGCTGGGGATCGAGAAGCAGCGCGCCGAACTTGCGCCGCGGGCAGTTCGAGGCCTTGGCCAGGGCCAGGCACTGCTCGATGCGAATGCGGATGTGCTTTTCCTTCACGCGTTTCTCGCCCCAAGAGGCAATGCCGAGTGTGGCGATTCTAGCCCGTGACAGCGAAGTTCGGCGCTACAGCGCGTCTTTGCTGTTCAGTAAATAAAATGAACGCTCGGTAGCGCCGAGCCGGTCGCGAGCTTCGATCTCGAAGAACCTCTCGAAGGCGGCCTCGAATCCCCCTCGCGAGTAGTCTGGAAAGACGTCCTCTCGCGCGGCGAGCAGCTGCTGAACGCGGGGATCCTTCTTGGGAACCCACTCGACGATCGCGGTCGGCGCCAGACTGCGCAGGAACTCGGCGATGCGCTCGAGCGGCACGTTGTTGCCGATCGCCAGGTGGTGAACGAGGGCGAGCGCCATCACTGCATCGGCCGATGCCCGCTCGTTCCAGGACGGCCGCTCCCTGCTCGCCCAGCCCAGGGCCGGCGATGGGTTGGTCAGATCGATCAGCAGAGGGTGAACGGCCAAGCCGCGAGCCTCGGTCCTCTCCTCGCGCGCCAGTCGGTAGTTCTTCTCGACCGCCGCCGGGTCGCCGTCGCAGGAGATGACCCGGCAGCCGAGCCGTGCGGCGACCCGGCTGTAAACGCCGGTGTTGGCGCCCAGGTCGAGCACCCGCTTGGCGCCCGAGCGTTCGAGATACGACGCGACCAGGCGCTCCTTCTCGGCGCGGTCGGACGCGCTGTAGTGGGTCGTGCCGGTGTAGTCCCCCCATTCGGTGCCGGCGGGTCGCCAGGTGAGCCCGAAGACGGAGCTCTTCAAGTTGTCGACAATGCCGAACAACTGCTGTCTTGTGACCGGTCGCCGCGCGCGAACCTTCGCAGTCGTCTCCCGGGATTCGTCTGCGTACTTCTTCTGGCTCCGGGCGTGAAGGTGGAGATGCAGGAGAACGCCGAGGCGCAGCCGGCTGCGCGCGGGCAGAAGGGCGCTCGCCAGATCCAGGGGAACGCCGTCGATGTAGCGACTGGCGAGAGCCAGGAGACGAATATCTGCATAGCTCGCCAGCGCCAGCGGCGCCAGGAAGTGCTGGCAGAACTGGCGGTAGGCGACCCAGGGCGGCCCCTCGACGTAGCGCTCGAAGGAGAGGGTATCGATCAGGAGGGGACGTCCCTCGACGAACTGAATGTTGTAGGCGCTGGCGTCCTTCAAGACCATGCCGTGCTCGAGGGCCAGGCGCTGACACTCGAGGGTGGCGAGTGCCGCGTCCTGGAGCTGGCCGAAGCACCATTCGTACGGGTACGAAAGAAACGGCACTTCGCTCGGCGCGAGGACCTTGTAGGCCGAGTCCGAAGCGCCGGGCTCGTCGGTGAGCTCTTCGTGCGGGATCAGGAGCCCCGCTTCGACCAGTTTCCGGTACAGTCCCGACCCGATCAGGGCGTCGTAGTCGACGCGGTAGCTCGCATTCACCTGGCGAAGCAACCGGCCCTGGCGCCGGAAGACGAAACCGCTCGGATCTCGGAACGAGGCGGGGTCGATCACCTCGGGCTCTGGTGGCAGTCTACCCCTCCTAGGACTCGGTGGGTCCGCCCGACGCGGAAGATTCGGAGGGATCGGAAGGCTCGGGAACTGATGGTGCGCCCGGTTTCGACCGAGAGGTGAGATTCTGGAACAACCCCACGATGCGGTGCCAGAACACCTTGAGAGCGAACATCGCGCCCAGAAAGCCGGCGACCAGGATCTGGAGCACATAGCTCCCCGTGGACGGATCAATGTAGGCGTGCGCCGGCCGGGAGAAGACGGCGAGAAGCGCCAGAGCCAGGGTGAGTCTCGCTAGAGAGGGCATGGAAATCGGGTGGCTGAGAGCGCCTATTCGCCCGGAACCGGAAAGCCTCGGTCGCGCATCAGCGCTTCCATGCGGGCGTCTCGCCCGCGAAAGGCGCGATAGGCGTCGGCGGGATCAACCGCGTTGCGCGGGGCGAACAGGTTGTCGACCAGCCGTTTGGCGAGCTCCTTGTCGTAGAAGCCCCCCGGGGCTTCCTGGAAGGCCTCGGCGGCGTCGGCGGTCAGCACATCGGCCCAGAGGTAGCCGTAGTAGCCCGCCGAGTAGCTCTCGCTCGAGAAGATGTGGCTGAAGTGCGTGGACCGGTGCCGCATCGGAATCTCCTCGGGCATGCCGAGGTCGGCGAGCGTGGCGCGCTCGAAGGCGTCGACGTCGAGCCCCGAGGGGTCGGTCGTGTGATAGCGCATGTCGACGAGAGCGCAAGCTAGGTACTCGGTGGTCGCGAACCCCTGGTTGAAGGTCGCCGCCTTCTTGATCTTGGCGACCAGATCGGCCGGAATCGGCTCGCCGGTCTCCTGGTGGACGAGGTGAGTGTCGATCACCTCGTCGGTCAGCAGCCAGCGCTCGAGGAGCTGCGACTGGAACTCGGTGTAGTCGCGCACGCCGCCGTTGAGCGTCGGATACTCGACTCGCGAGGACAGGTAGTGGAGCGCGTGCCCGAACTCGTGAAAGAAGGTCTCGGCGTCGTCCCACGAGATCAGCACCGGCTCGCCGGGCGCGCCGTTGATGAAATTCGAGTTGTTGGCGGCGAGCACGGTCTTTTTGCCGTCGAAGGTCTCGTGACTGCGATAGGCCGTCGCCCAGGCGCCGGAGCGCTTGCCCTGGCGCGCGAAGGGGTCGAGATACCAGAGCCCGACGAGCTCGCCCGAATCGCGTTCGTTGACCGCCCAGACCTTGACTTCTTCGTGAAAGACGGGCACCGAGCCTTCGGGGACCGGCTCGAACGAGAAACCAAAAAGCTCGCCGGCGACGAAGAACATCGCCTCGCGCAGCTTTTCGAGTTGCAGATACTGCTTGACCTCGTCCGAGTCGAGATCGTATTTGGCCTTGCGCACCTTCTCGGCGTAGTGGCGATAATCCCATGGCGCAATGGTGATCCCGGCGCCTTCGGCGTCGGCGATCGCCTGCATGTCGGCGACCTCCTCTTCGACCCGGGCGATCGCCGCCGGCCAGACTGTTTCCATCAGCTCGAGCGCCCGCTCGGGAGTTTTGGCCATGCGGTCTTCGAGCCGCCACTGGGCGTAGTTGTCGTAGCCGAGAAGCTTCACCCGCTCGTCGCGAAGCGCGAGGATCTCGGGGATCAGCGCGTTGTTGTCGTTCTCGTCGCCGTTGTCGCCGCGCGAGTAGTAGGTCCGCCAGACCTTCTCGCGCAGCTCGCGCTCGGTGGAGAAGGTCAGGAACGGGTCCATCGAGGAGCGCGTGTTGGTGATCGCGTACTCGCCGTTTCTGCCGCGCTCTTCGGCGGCCGCCGCGGCCGCCCGGACGAAGGAATCGGGCAGGCCGCCGAGCTGGTCCTCGGTGATGTAGGTGACATAGCTCTCTTCGTCGGCGAGCATGTTGTTCGAGTACTTCGAATGGAGCTCGGCGAGCTTCTGATTGATGGCGGCGTAGCGCTCCTTGGCTTCGCCCTCGAGGGTGGCGCCGTTTCTGGCGAAGCCGTCGTAGGCGAGCCAAACCAGCCGCTGCTGATCCGGCCGCAGGGTCTTCATCTCCTCGCCCTCGTAGACCGCCCGGATGCGATCAAAAAGCCTCAGGTTCTGGGTGATCTTCGAGTTGAACTCGGCGAGCTTGGGCGCCAGGGCCTGCTGCACCTCGCGGGCCTCGGGCGTGGAGCGGTTCGAGCGCCAGATCCCCCAGTAGGCGAACACCCGTCCGAGATCTCGCCCCGCCCGCTCCATGGCGACGATCGTGTTCTCGAACGTCGCCGGCTCGGGGTTGGCGGCGATCGCGTCGACCTCCTCGAGCTGGAGCGCCATGCCGGCCTCGAGCGCCGGCGCGAGATCGCCGATCGACATCTTGTCGAAGTGGGGCACGCCCCCATACGGGCCGGTCCACTCCGAGAGAAGAATGTTGGCGGCTTCGGCTGCCGTGCTTTTTTCAGAGATGTCGGCGACGGCGGTGTCCTGGCTGACTGCGTCGTTCATGGGTGCGTTGGTGTCTACCGGGTGTGTCGCGCAGGCCCCGAAAGCGAGCACGGGCACCAACACAAACCAGGCGTGTGATCTCCACAGGCGGACATTCATGGGTAACCTCCCCAATGCGCAAGAGTACCAGCCCGATCGGGGCCGAGGTATAGGAGTCAGCTCATTTTCCTCAGGGAATCAGGCTGGGATCGAGCTCGAAGGTCACCTTGGCGTCCACGCCGGCACGAGGGTCACCGATCCGGCGGTCGAGTTGGAGGCGCCAAAGTTCGCGAACGAGTCGTCGAGTCCCCCGTACGAACCGTCCG
>CALZIK010000144.1 GCA_945787635.1 Thermoanaerobaculia bacterium
CACCCGCTCCGCCGGCCATCGCCAGGGCGCCGAGGCCGTCCGCCGAACGGTCGAAGCGGCGCCGGGCTTGGGGATTCAGATCCTGACCCTGTACGCGTTCTCCTCCGACAACTGGCAGCGACCACCGAGCGAAGTCCAGGCTCTGATGTTTCTCCTCGAAAAGTTCCTGGTCCAGGAAAGAGACCGGTTGACCGAGAAGCAGGTGCGCCTGAACGTGATCGGCCGCCGGGATCGCCTTCGCCCCTCGATCGTGCGCGCCGTCGAAGAGGTCGAGTCGGCCACCCGTGGCGGCTCGCACCTTCTCTTGCGAGTCGCTATCGATTACTCGGCGCGCGAGGCCATCGCGCGGGCAGCTCTAATGACGCCCTCGCCGGGCCTCGAGCCTCAAGCCGACTTCGCCCGGCGTCTTGAGGTGGCGACCGGCTCGGTCCACGACGTTGCGCCCTTGGACCTGGTCATTCGCACCGGCGGCGAACAGCGCCTCTCGGATTTCCTTCTCTGGGAATCAGCCTACGCCGAGCTCGCGTTTCTCTCCGTCCTCTGGCCCGACTTCGACGCCGCCCACCTCGGAGTCGCGATCGCCGACTTCGTCGCGCGGGACCGGCGCTTCGGCCGCCTGCCGGCGATCGCCTCCTGACTCTCTTCTCCAACCTCAGCCGAAAGCAATTCCCTATGACCGTTCGACATCTCTTCGCCGTCCTCTTCATCTTCGCTTCGACGGCCGTCGCCTGGTTCATCCTCGGCGCCTCGGTCGCGACCCGCACCAGTCAGTCCAAGATCGACGGCGGGCAGCACGTCGCTTCCCTATGGGGCGGCCAGCACAGCCAATTGGCTCCCAAGGTCTTCCACACCCGCCTGCACGAGGTCTCCGAACAGGTCACCCAGAAGAACGAGTCCGGCAAGGAAGTCACCAAACGAGTCAAGAAGGAAAAGGAAGTCGACATCATCCTCGACCTTCAATCGAGCTCGATCGACGTTCGACTCGACGTCGACCACCGCAGAAAGGGCCTCCTCTGGTACGACACCTACACGGTCGATTTCAAAGCCGTGTACCTAGTCAGGATACCCAGGCTCAAAGCCAAGTGCGTCACGGTCGACTTTCAGTTTCCATCGCCGACCGCGATCTATGACGACTTTTCTCTGAGTTTCGCGGGCCAGGAAGTCTCCCAGGTCAAGAACCTCGCGCAGGGCGTATCGGCGCGCTTCGAGCCCAAGCCCGGTCAGGTCGTGCCGGTCGAGGTCCGCTATCGCTCACGCGGCCTCGACTCGTGGAGCTATCGCTTCGGAGAATCGAGCGTCGGCCAGGTGCGTGACTTCAAGCTCGCCATGACCACCGATTTCACCGGCATCGACTTTCCCGCCGGTGCGTTGTCGCCGACCCGGAAAACGACCGTCGGTGACGGTTGGCGGCTCGAGTGGAGCTTCGACAACCTGGTCAGCGGCCAGCACATAGGCGTAGACGTACCCAACAAGCTCAATCCGGGACCGCTCACCGCTCGGATCACCTTCTTCGCTCCGGTGTCGCTGCTGTTTTTCATAACGGTTCTCTTGATGCTCGGCGCACTCGGCCGCCTCGAGCTTCACCCGATGCACTACTTTTTTCTGTCAGCAGCGTTCTTCTCGTTTCACCTGTTGATGGCCTACCTGGTAGATCAAATCAACATCCATTGGGCGTTTGCGATCGCCGCCGCGGTGAGCCTGATTCTGGTATTGAGCTACTTGCGTCTCATCTGTGGCCTTCGCAGAGCCCTGCGGTACGCGGGTTCTGCGCAGTTTCTCTTTCTGGTGCTCTTCAGTTACGCCTTCTTCTTCGAAGGCCTGACCGGGCTGGCCGTGACCATAGGCTCGATTCTGACGCTGTTCGCGTTGATGCAGCTCACCGCCCGGGTCGACTGGAACCGGGCTCTCCAAACGCCAAGCGCGAAGGCCGATCCGCTCGCAGCACAATGACCTGCAACAGGAGGTCTCGGATCAGGCCGAGATCAGCGCGGTGAACGTCTCGCGGTCGATGTTCGAGCCGCAGGCTAGGACCCCGACCCGTTGACCCCGCAGTCGCTCCGCAAGCGGCCCCACCAGCGCAGCGGTCGCGGCAGCGCAAGCCGGCTCGACCGCGAGCTTGAGATCATCGAACAGAAGCCGCATCGCCGAGCGGAGCTCGGAATCGTCGATCATCACCAGCTCGTCGACAAACCGGCGGCAGAGCGAGTAGCTGTAGGCCCGAGCGTGCGGAGCGCCGAGGCTGTCTGCGATCGTGCGCACTGCCTCGATGGCCTGCGGCGAGCCGGCTGCAAAGCTCCGGTGCATCGAATCGGCCCCCTCGGGCTCGACGCCAAACACCCGACAAGCGGGCTGGAGTCCCTTGACGGCGGTGGCAACTCCGGCGATGAGGCCACCGCCGCCGATCGGTACGATCACCGCGTCGAGGTCCGGCACCTGCTGGCACCATTCGAGGCCCACGGTGGCGGTGCCGGCCGCGGTCCAGTAGCCCTCGAAGGGATGCACGAACGCCCGCCCCTCCTCGCGCTCGATGCGCTCGGTCTCTTCGAGAGCGGCGTGCACGTTCGGCATCAGCACGACCTCGGCCCCGTAGGCGCGGCAGCCCTCGACCCGCGCGGGATTGGCGTTGGCCGGCATCACCACCTTGGCGGTAGTGCCCAGAGCCTTGGCCGCGTAGCCCAGCGCCATGGCGTGATTGCCGGCCGACACGCCGGTTACACCGCGCGCCAGAGCGGCCTCGTCGAGCGCCAACATGTTGAGAAGCGCTCCGCGCGGCTTGAACGTGCCCGCGTATTGAAACAGCTCGAGCTTCACGAAGACCTGGGTTTCGACCCCGATCAGGCGATCCAGAGCCAGACTGCTCCAATGCCAGACCGGCGTCGTTCGCACGCGCTCCCCGAGCCGCGCTCGGGCTTTTCGAATGACCTCGGGGGTCGGTGGCAGTGACAGATCCGGACTCTCGCCCACGGGCTGCATGCTAGCAACCACCAAAGCCGCGGGACCTTCGGAGCTCGATCGATCGGGCGATCGCATCGGCTCGCGCCATACCGCCTAGCGTCGGCACCAGGCGCTCGCCCTCGACCGACAGCAAACCCTCATCGGCCGCGCGCGCGAGAACACGCTGGTTTCGCCTTAGAACATCTTCGGGCTCGAAGCCGTCGAGCTTGCCCAGGTCGAGACCGCAGGGCGTGCGCAGGCCGAGCATCACGAACTCGAGCGCACGGGCCTCGAGCGACAGGGTCTCGCGATCGGCCTCGGGGTTACCCCCGGCCTCGACCACCGAGCGCCAGACCGGCTCCGCGCTATGATTCCACCAACGCGATCGTCCGTCGAAGGAATGTGCCGAAGGGCCCAGCCCTAGATATCGGGCTCCCTCCCAGTACTTGCGGTTGTGGCCGCACTGAGATCGCGGACCGCGGGCGAAGTTCGAAACCTCGTACGCCGGGTACCCCGCCGTCGCCAGAAACTCGTGGGTGCGAAAGAAAAGCTCGGCCAGGTCGTCTTCGCCGGGAGCGTTCCACTCACCGCGCCGGCTCCGCCGAGCGAACGCAGTGCCGGGCTCGACCGTCAGCTGATAGCAGGAGATGTGGTGCGGCTCGAGCTCGACCGCCCGCTCGAGATTGCGCTGCCACGCAGGCGGCGACTGCTCCGGCAGGCCGTAGATCAGGTCGAGCGACACCGTGAGCCCAGAGGCCAGGGAGAGCTCGACCGCGCGAACGGCCTGAGCCGGATCGTGCCGGCGACCGAGAAACGCGAGCTCCACGGCATCGAACGACTGGATGCCGAGGCTCAATCGATCGACTCCGAGCTGTGCCCAGCCGGCGACGGTCTGGGACGTCACGTCCTCGGGGTTCGCCTCCATGGAGATCACCGGTCGATCGGCAAGGGGCAAGCGACGACCGATCTCCGCGGTCAGGCGGCCCAGCTCATCGACAGGCAGCGCCGACGGCGTACCGCCACCCAGATAGACCGTGTCGAAAGGGTCCCACCCGTCCAGAGCGGAGCCGCGGTCCCGCCCGATCTCCGCGAGCAGAGCCTCGATGAACCTCCCGCGCCGCTCAGAACCGCCCGTCGTCACCGCGAAATCGCAGTACGGGCAGATCGCCGAGCAAAACGGTATGTGGACGTAGAGACCGGGAGAGGGCGAGGTGGTCACCGTCGATCGATTTGACCACAAGCAAGGCGGCCGGCCCTACAACCTGCTCTAACGCCGGCCGCCGGCTTGTTCTCCGAACCGTGTGGCTTGGCCCGGTTGCTACTCGGCGCTTCCCCCCATCTCCTTTTTCATCTCGGCCTCTTCGTACATGCCCGGCATGTAGGAGAGATCGGGACGAAACTCCCAGTCGGACGTCTCGTAGTCGGTGATGCAATCCCGCCACTCCTTGAACATCGCCTGCGCTTGCTCGGCGCCGTAGGCTTCGGTGAGAATCGCGCCCATCGACTTAGTCGTGGTGGCGGCGTAGTAGGACGCCGCGTCCTTGGCGAGGGTCACGAACTGGTAGCTGCCCTCGCCGAAGTGCACCTCGGAGGCGAGTATCGTCATCGAGCTACCGGCCTTCTTGTGGGCCTCCATAACCTTGCCTGCGAGCTCCTTGAACCGATCGCCCATGCCCGGCTTGACGGTATGTCTCGCGAGGCGGACGAAACCAACCTCGCCCGGGCCGCCTGTGGGCATGTGGCTGAGCTCGGGCATCTCCTTGACCAGCTCGTGTCGATGCGCCTCGGCCCCGGATTCGGCGGATAGCTTGGCGATCTTCTCGGCGCCGATCTTCTCCGACATGGCAGCCCATCGCTCGTCGTCGCCGTCGAGGTAGGCGTAGTTCGGCACATCGGTCACGAACGCGTAGGTGAAGTTGGGTCCGGAGTAGGTTCGCCACTCCCATTCCGCGCCGGCTCCGGCCTCTTTGAATGCGGCGACCCAATCCTTGGCGTTCTTCTCATACGTCGGTGTGTTCGCGGGAATGAGCTCGTCGAAGTGAATCATCGAGTAGGCCGGGGCTGCTTCTTCGTGGCTGTCGGCCACGGCCGGCAGCGAAATCGCGGTCAGACAGACGACGGCGGCGGCAACGGAAAAGACACTCCAAGCGTTTCGGTTCATGAAAATCCTCCTCCAGGATGTAACGGATGAATCCGCATGAGCCCTCAAAGGGGCTCGGGTCAAAAGATTACGAGGATTATAACAGTGCTCAACGCCTGGCGCAAGCCGGGCGCAAATTACGAGCTGGAGTCCGACTTCAGGACCGCGATGAAAGCCGACTGCGGGATCTCCACCGAGCCCACCACCATCATCTTCTTCTTGCCCGCCTTCTGCTTCTCGAGGAGCTTGCGCTTGCGGGTGATGTCGCCGCCGTAGCATTTCGCGGTGACGTCCTTGCGGTAGGCGTTGATGGTCGATCGGGCGATGACTTTGCCGCCGATGACGCCCTGGATCTTGATCTTGAACTGCTGCCGGGGAATGGTGTCGGCCAGGCGGTCGCAGTAGTGGAGCGCCCGCGCGCGCGCCTTGTCGCGATGGACGAGTTGCGAGAGCGCGTCCACCGGCTCGTCATTGACCAGGATGTCGACCTTGACGAGATCTGTCGGCCGCCGGTCGAGCATCTCGTAGTCGAACGAGCCGTACCCCTGCGTCATGCTCTTCAAGCGATCGTAGAAGTCGAACAGCACCTCGGCGAGCGGCAGCTCGGAGGTGAGCTCGACTCTGCCTACCGCCAGGTAGCTGAATGTAGTCTTCTCGCCACGACGCTCGCGGCACAGCTCCATCACCGCGCCGATATAGCGCTCGGGGAGCAGGATCGAGGCTCTGATGTACGGCTCATAGGCCTGCTCGATCAGGGTCGGATCGGGATAGAGCGCCGGATTGTCGATCGAAAGCTCGGTCCCGTCGGAGAGCTCCATGCGATAGCGCACCGACGGCGCGCTCAGGAGAAGCGACAGATCGTACTCGCGCTGGAGACGCTCCTGAACGACTTCCAGATGGAGGAGCCCCAGGAAGCCACAGCGAAAACCGAAGCCGAGCGCCACCGAAGAATCCTTCTCGAAGGTGAGGGCCGCGTCATTGAGCGCCAGCTTGTCGAGCGCTTTGATGAGGTCCGGATAGTCGTCCGAAGACAGCGGGTACATCGAGGAGAAGACCACCGGCTTGGCGGGCTTGTACCCGGGCAGGGGCGCGGGCGCCGGCCGATCGGCATCGGTCAAGGTGTCACCGATCTCGATGTCGCGCACCGCCTTGATGCCGGCGATGACGAAGCCCACGCTCCCCGCTTCCAGGCTCTTGCGCTTCTCCCGCTCCAGCCGCAGAAGGCCCAATTCCTCGATGTCGTACTCCTTGTCGGTATGCATGAAGTGAGCGGTCTGTCCGACGGAAAGTGTGCCCTCCTTCACCCGGACCACGAGCACCACGCCCCGATAGGCGTCGTATTGGGCGTCGAAGATGAGCGCCTGGAGAGGCGCCTCCGGGTCCCCCTTCGGCGGCGGCAGCTTGGTCACAATGGCTTCGAGCACGTCTTCGATGCCGATGCCTTTCTTGGCCGAACACGGCACCGCGTCGAACGGATCGAGCCCCAGGTCTTCCTCGATCTCTTCCAGAACGCCGTCGACGTCGGCCGACGGCAAGTCGATCTTGTTGACCACCGGCACGATCTCGAGGTCGTACTCGAGAGCGAGGTAGAGGTTCGCCACGGTCTGGGCTTCGACGCCCTGGGCGGCGTCGACCACCAGGAGCGCTCCTTCGCACGACATGAGCGAGCGGCGTACCTCGTGCGAGAAGTCGACATGCCCGGGAGTGTCGATCAGATTGAGCTGGTACTCCTTGCCGTCCTTGGCGGTGTAGTCGAGCGTGATGGTGTTCGACTTGATGGTGATCCCGCGCTCCCGCTCGATGTCCATCGAGTCGAGGATCTGGTCGCGAAACTCGCGTTCATCGACTCCCCCGCAATGCTGGATGAGCCGATCGGCGAGCGTCGACTTGCCGTGATCGATGTGGGCGATGATGCAAAAGTTGCGGACGTTCTTCACGGGGCGGAGTCTATCCGGGACGGCCCTGCGGAGACCGCCGGGGGGCGGTGGCCGATATACTCGTTTGCCCGGTACGCTGACCGGCCCCACCCGCCGGCACCGTTTCGCGCCGGCACGCCAGACTCATCCGAAGGAGGCTCCATCCATGCGCTCAACCCTGGGACTGCTCACTGCCGCCCTGTTTGCATTCACTGTCACACCGGCCGCCGCCGCCGACTTCCAGATACCCGAGGTCGCCTACGAGGCGATCACTCTCGAAAACGGTCTGACCGTGATCGTCCACGAGGACCACAAGGCTCCGATCGTGGCGGTCAACATCTGGTACCACGTCGGTTCGAAGAACGAAAAGCCGGGCAAGACCGGGTTCGCGCACCTTTTCGAGCACCTCATGTTCAACGGTTCGGAGAACAACAACGACGACTATTTTCGGGTGATGGAGCGAATCGGCGCGACCGAGTTGAACGGCACGACCTGGTTCGACCGCACCAACTACTTTCAAAATGTGCCAACCAACGCGCTCGATCTGACGCTTTGGATGGAATCGGACCGGATGGGGCACCTGCTCGGCGCGATCGACCAGGAGCGGCTCGACGAGCAGCGCGGCGTGGTCCAGAACGAGAAGCGCCAAGGCCAGAACCAGCCCTACGGCAAGGTCTGGGAAATGATCTTCCCGGCGGCCTACCCTGCGGCCCATCCGTACTCCTGGTCGACCATCGGCTCGATGGAAGATCTCAGCGCGGCATCGCTCGAAGACGTTCACGAGTGGTTCAAGACCTACTACGGCACCGCCAACGCGGTCGTGGTGCTCGCCGGAGACATCGACGTCGAGACCGCCCGCGAAAAGATGCAGCTCTACTTCGGCGACATCCCGGCCGGACCGCCGGTCGCCAAACAGGAGGCCTGGGTCGCCAAGCGCACGACCAGCCAACGCCTTTCACTTCAGGATCGCGTCCCCCAAGCGCGGATCTACAAGCAATGGAACGTCGCCGAGTGGGGCACGCCCGACAACACCTATCTCGAGCTCGTCGCCGACATCCTGGCAGAGGGCAAGAACTCGCGTCTTTTCAAGCGGCTGGTCTACGACGATCAGGTCGCGACCGATGTGAACGCGTGGATCTGGCCCTTCGAGATCTCGGGCCAGTTCTTCGTGATCGCCTCCGCCCAGCCGGGCGGTGACCTGGCCGCGGTCGAGCGCGCCGTCGACGAAGAGCTCGGCCGCCTGATCGCGGACGGTCCGACCGAGGAAGAGATGGCCCGAGTCAAGACCCAGCGCTTCGCGGAGTTTGTTCGCGACATCGAAGGAGTCGGCGGCTTCGGAGGCAAGTCGGATCTCCTCGCCCGCCATCAGGTCTACGGCGGCGATCCCGGCTTTTACAAGCAGCGCCTCGAGTGGGTGAAGTCGGCCACCGCCGAGGACCTGCAGAAGGCCGCCGCCCGCTGGCTCGCCGACGGCGAGCTGGCGCTCGAGGTCAAGCCATTTCCCGAGTACCGGGTGGCGAGCACGGGAGCGGACCGCTCCAGCCTGCCTGCTACCGGAGAGCCTCCGGCCGCCGACTTTCCCGAGATCCAGCGCGCCCGGCTGGACAACGGTCTCGAGATCCTTCTCGCCGAGCGCCACGCGGCGCCGCTGGTCGAGCTTCGGCTCCTTGTCGATGCCGGCTACGCCTCGGACCGGAGCGCGGTTCCGGGAACAGCACGGCTGGCCATGGACATGCTCGACGAAGGCACCGCCTCGCGCTCGGCGCTCGAGCTGTCCAGCCAGCTCGCCATGCTGGGAGCGGAGCTCTCGACTTCCTCGAACCTCGACCTCTCGAGCGTGCGCCTGTCCGCGCTCAAGGCGAATCTGAGGGGTTCCCTCGAGCTCTTCGCCGACGTCGTCCTCAATCCGTCGTTTCCCGAAGACGAGCTCGGCCGTCTGAAACAGCAGCAGATCGCCCGGATTCAGCGCGAGAAGGCCACTCCAATCCAGATGGGCCTGCGCGTCTTTCCTCGATTACTGTTCG
Organism: Thermoanaerobaculia bacterium; assembly: GCA_945787635.1. Lineage (GTDB taxonomy): Bacteria > Acidobacteriota > Thermoanaerobaculia > Multivoradales > JAHEKO01 > CALZIK01. Next base: position 9,015 of record CALZIK010000144.1, read on the forward strand.
GAGACGACCACCCCTACGCAACCCCGTTGACCGGATCGGGCACCGAAGAATCGGTCGCGTCGATCACCCGAAACACCCTAACCGGCTTTCACGGATCGCTGTTCAAGCCGAACAACTCCACCCTGGTCGTCGTCGGCGACACCACACTCGACGAGATCGTGCCGATGGTCGAGTCGCGCTTCAAGAGCTGGATGCCCGGCGAGGTACCCGCGAAGGACCTCTCCGAAGCCGAGTTGCGCCAAGGCCAGAGGATCTACCTCATCAATCGCCCGGACTCCGAGCAGTCGATTCTCCTCGCCGGTCACCTGGCGCCTCCCAAGGCCAACCCCGACGAGGTCGCGATCGAAACGATGAACACGCTCCTCGGCGGCGACTTCACCTCGAGGGTCAACATGAACCTGCGCGAGGACAAGGGCTGGTCCTACGGCGCCGGCACCTTCATCCCGGGCGCGAAGGGCCAGCGCATCTTTCTCGCCTACGCACCGGTTCAGACCGACAAGACCAAGGAGTCGATCGAGGAGCTCGCCAAGGAGCTCGGCGGTCTCCTCGGCGACAACCCGGCCACCAACGAGGAGGTCGCGCGCGCCAAGGATAGCCGCACGTTGACCCTGCCCGGTCAGTGGGAGACCGTGGCCGACGTCGCCGGAGACCTCGCGGACCTGGTGCGGTTCGGCTACGAAGACGACCACTTCGACCGCTACGGCGCCGAAGTCATGGGCCTGACCCGCGAAGCGGTCTCGGCGGCCGCCGAATCGGTGCTCCACCCGAAGGATCTCGTCTGGGTCATCGTCGGCGACCGCACCAAAATCGAAGCCGGCATCCGCGAGCTCGGTATCGCCGAGATTCAGTTGCTGGATGCGGACGGGAATCCGCTCGGCGAATAGGGCGATGGAAAGAAAGTGTGTTGCATGGGCTCAGAGCTAGAATCCGTCCCATGAGAGTGCTTCTCGTTCTGGCCGCCGGTGCGCTGGTTCTTGCCGCCGGCCCCGGCCTTGCCAAGTCCATCGAAGGCCTTCCGGACGGTCACTTCGACGAATGGGACGGCGCCAAGCTGGTCAAGAACGACCCGTCCGGCGACGCGGCCGCGGGCGCCGTCGACCTCGGCCGGCTCTGGATGGGCGACGACGGCGAGGCGCTTTATTTCAGGCTCGAGGTCGGCCGCGAAACGATCCTCCAAAACCCACCCTTCGCCGACATCGGCAACGACCTGCGTCTGTACCTCGACCTCGACCGCAAGAAGGGAACGGGGTTCCCGGTCGAGAATCTCGGTGTCGATCTCGAGATCCGGTTCGGGCTCAAGTCGGTGCACCGCTACGACCAGGCCGGCAATCAGGAGCTGCTCGCGCCGGGCACCGGCGTCGTCATGGGCCTGCCGACCCACTCGTCCGAAGAGTTCGAGATCCGGGTCGAGCTTCCCGAGAGCCTCCGGACGGATTCCGCGCGCGCTCTGCGAGCCAAGCGCAAGCGCATCAAGCTGGTGATGCGGGACATGGTCGGCGGCGACCGTCTTCCCAACGGCGGCGCGGCTAAATACAAGCTCGCCCGGTCACCTGCCGCTGAGCCGGATGCCATCAGCCTCGAGCGGGCGGACGGCACCGATGTCCGGATTCTCTCGATCAACGCCGAGGCCTCGACGCCACTCGGCCGCCCGGAGGTCTACCGGCGCATCCTCGAAGCGACTCGGCCCGATGTCATCGCCTTCCAGGAGCTGAGCGCCTGGAGCGCCAACCAGGCCCGCGACTTCGTCGAGAGCGTGCTCTCTCCCGAGGGCGAGATCGCCTGGGAGGCACGACAGGTCTTCGACTGCGTGACCGTCAGCTCGTTGCCGATCCTCGGCTGGGATTCGATCGACGCCAATCTGGTCACCCACATCGATCTGCCGGGCAGTTCGCGGGACCTCGCGCTATTCAACGTCCATCCCCCGTGTTGCGACAACGAAGACGGGCGCGATGAGGAGTTCGACAACCTGGCGGCCGCCTGGCGGGACTTGTTGGCCGGCGATTTCTCGTTCGCCATCGGCGCCGGCGATGCGGCGGTGTTCGCCGGCGACTACAACCTGGTCGGCTACCGCCGGCAGATCGAAGCGCTCAGGGACGGAGTTTTCATCGATCCCGCCAACGGCCCCGACTTTTCACCGGGCCGAGAGCAGGGGTCGCTCGCCGACCCGCCACTGCGGCACACCCACCGGCGGATGGCCTACACCTGGCGGCGGGCCGACTCGAGCTTCGCTCCCGGTCGGCTCGACCTCGTGCTTTTCACCGGCGATGCGCTCGAGCTCGAAAAGGGATTTGTGCTCGACACCGGATCGATGCCCGGCAAGGATCTGAGGAGCGCCGGACTCGAGCGAAGCGATTCCCTTCTGGCCTCGGATCACCTCGCTCTGGTCACCGATTTCTCGGTTCGCGCGAACGACTGATCCCCCGGGCGAGCGGCGACGAGGCAGCGCCGGCACAGCCGGCCAAATACCCTGCCAGAGGCCCGGTCAGAGGACCGGTATAGACCCTGGCTTCTTGATTCCTCCCGGCGACTCCGCTGTGGTAAAACTGTGCCTCACATCGTGAAGATACAAGGCGAGCATCACTTCCGGGCGCCGAGGGAATCGGTCTGGCAAGCCGTCCTGGACCCCAAGATCCTCTCGTCCAGCCTGCCCGGCTTTCAACGGCTCGACTCGATCGGGGAAAACGAGTACGAGGGCGCTCTCGAGATCAAGGTCGGCCCGGTGCAGGGCGACTTCCAGGGCACGCTCAAGCTGAGCGACCTCAAGGAGCCCTCGAGCTACCGATTCCGGTTGAACGGCATGGGCGCCGCGGGCTTCGTCGATGGCGAGGGACTGCTGGTGCTCGAAGAAGCCGGGGGCGGCACCCGCCTGCACTACGATCTCGACGCCAAGGTCGGAGGACGAATCGCAGGGGTGGGGCAGCGCCTGCTCGACAGCTCCGCCAAGGTGCTGGCTCGACAGACCCTCGAGGGGCTCGAGCAACAGGTGATGGCCCACTCCGCCCAACCATCCGAGGCGCCCGAGTCCGAGGTCGACGAGGCGCAGCCCTCCCCCGACAGCTCGCGGGCAGCGGCGCCCGACGCTGCCGCGCCCCCGGCTTCGG
>CALZIK010000145.1 GCA_945787635.1 Thermoanaerobaculia bacterium
CTCGACCGATCGAACGGCCGAGGTCGCTCGGGCCAACGGCGCGCTGGTCGTCGCAGAGCGGCGGTCCGGGTACGGCAGCGCCTGCCTCGCCGGCCTCGCCCAGCTGCGCGCCGACCGGCCTCCCGAGGTCGTGGTCTTTCTGGACGGCGACTACTCGGATCACCCCGAGGAGCTTCCGCTCCTGTTGGAGCCGATTCGCGGACAGAAGGCGCAGTTGGTGATCGGCTCTCGCGTTCTCGGACGTCGCGAGCCGGGCGCCCTGCTGCCGCAGGCGCGCGCCGGAAACTGGGTCGCCTGCGGACTGATCCGGTGGCTCTATGGCCACCGCTACACGGATCTCGGTCCGTTCCGGGCAATCACCTGGGCAGCTCTCGAGTCCCTCGAGATGAGCGACCCCGACTTCGGGTGGACGGCCGAGATGCAGGTCAAAGCGCTCCGGCGTGGAGTGACCGTCGCCGAGGTCCCGGTGAGCTACCGGCGCCGGGTCGGAATCTCGAAGATAACCGGCACGGCGCGCGGCACGGTGCTCGCCGGCTACAAGATCCTCTCTACGGTCCTGCGCTACAGTCGCGGTCCACGGAGACACGGCGCGTGAGCTCGACCGGAAACTCTGAACCCAAAACCGCCGCGGTGACCGTCGAGGTGCGCTACGCGGAGACCGACCAGATGGGCGTCGTCCACCATGCCGTCTATCCGGTCTGGTTCGAGCTGGCGCGCACCCAGCTCTGCCGCGAGACCGGATTCTCGTACGACCGGATCGAGGCTTCCGGCTACTACCTGATCGTCACTCAGCTCTCGATCGAGTACCGCCAGTCGGCACGCTACCCCGACCTGGTCAAGACCGAATGCCGGCTCGAGCGCTTCGCGAGCCGCGGCCTCGGCTTCTCCTACCGAGTCTCGAGCGGCGATCGGTTGCTCGCACGGGGCTCGACCGAGCACGTCTGGGTCGAGATCGCGAGCGGCAAACCCTGCCGGATCCCCGACGGTCTGTCGCGCCCCTTCAAAGACCTGCTCGCGCCGTGAGCGCAGCTTCTTGGGTGTCGCACCGGCGGTCGCGTTGATAGTCTGCCCGCGTCCATGAAGCGACTTCGGCTCACGACGGCGGGTGAAAGTCACGGCCCCGGGTTGACCGCGGTGCTCTCGGGTCTGCCCGCCGGCCTCGCCGTCGACAGCGAGTTCATCGCCCGGGACATGCGCCGCCGGATGCACGGCTACGGTCGCGGCCATCGAATGCAGATCGAGCAGGACGAAGCGGTGATTCGCGGCGGTGTGCGCGACGGAGAGACCCTCGGCTCTCCGGTCACCTTCTGGATCGAGAACCGGGATTTCGAGAACTGGCGCGAAGTGATGGATCCCTACCGCGTCGATCCAGACCGAGCGGAAAAGCGGCGACTCAAGTCACCCCGCCCCGGTCATGCGGACCTCGCCGGAGGCTTGAAGTACCTACGCCGTGACCTGCGTGACGTCCTCGAGCGCGCGTCGGCTCGGGAGAGCGCCGCTCGGGTGGCGGCGGGAGCGCTCGCCAAGCTGCTTCTCGCCCAGTTCGGCGTCGAGATCCGCAGCGGAGTTCGTTACCTCGGCGCGCTGGGCGCCGACCGACCGGTGCCCGACTGGAGCGACCTCGAGAAAGTCGACGACACCTCGCCGCTGCGTGCCATCCACCGCGACCTCGAACCCCAGATGGTCGAGCTTGTCGATCGGACCAAAAAGGACGGCGACACCCTTGGCGGCGCAGTCACGGTAATCGCCCACAGCGTTCCTCCGGGCTGGGGCTCGTATGTCCACTGGGACGAAAAGCTCGACGGCCGGCTTGCCCAGGCCCTGATGTCCGTTCCCGCGGTCAAGGCGATCGAGTTCGGATCGGCGCTCGAAGCCAGCAAGGGGCCGGGAAGCGCCGCCCACGACGCTATCGAGCGGACCTCTGAAGGTGCCTGGCAGCGGCTCACCAACCGCGCCGGGGGGCTCGAAGGCGGCGTCACCAACGGCGAGGACGTGGTTGCGACGGCGTACAAGAAGCCGATCTCGACACTGCGCACGGGCCTGCCATCGGTGGACCTCGACACGCTCGAGCCGCACCGGTCGCAATACGAGCGCTCGGACGTCACGGCGTTACCCGCTGCCGGAGTCATCGCGGAGGCGATGATGGCCCTGGTGCTCGCAGACGCGGCGCTCGAAAAATACGGCGGCGACTCGATGGAGGAGGTCCTTCTCCATTTCAACGCCAGCCGCGAGCGGCAGCGGCGCTGGCCCGGCTAGGCCACGATCCGGCCGCGTCTATTCGGCGGCGCCGTCTTCGAAGTGCTTTTCGAGCAGTTCCTGGACCCGCTGCACATCACGCCCCGGCTCGACGATGCGGCCGAACAGCGTTCCATAGGTCAGCCGCAGCGTCTCGAGGTCGCGATCTCGGAGCAGCTTGACGATCTCTTCGATCGCTCTCTGCGCCGTGGGTCCGTAGGACGGCCGCGTATACTCGCGCTCCAGAATCACCAGCGAGTAGAACAGCGGGTCGGGCAACGGATCATCGGAACCGGAGACCGAGCCGGCGGGCGGCGCCACTGGCTCGGTCTGCGCTTCCGAAACGACTTCGACCGGTTTGGGCTTCGACGGCTCCGGCGCGGTCGTCGCGTGAATGACCTCGGGCGAGACGCTGGCGACATCGGCGAGCAGTCGCTCGGCGCTCTCCTCGTCGTCACCGTCATTTCCGGATTGGACCCGCTTCCGCTCGGAGAAAAGCGGCAGCGACCGGAGCTCGGTGGCAAAACGGGAGAACAACAGGAACAGCTCCTTCTCGGTGCTGAAGTTGCCAACCAGCCGGGCGTTCTGGCCGACCTCGAGGCGCTCCGCCTCCTGAAAGACGATGTTGGCCTTGGCCTCCTGCTCCAGCTGAATCGACTGGGCCTTTACCCGCCAGGCGGTCAGGCTGCCCTCGACGTAGCAGGTCTCGGCGCATTGCACGGTAACCGCCTCGACCTGGGCGTCCGATTCGATTCGAATCGAGCCGTTGATCGACTCCAACGTCGCGAAGCTGCCGGAGTCCTGAATCACCAGATTCCCCGGGGTCCGAATTGACAACTGACCGTGAACGTCGACATGAATGTCGGTGCCCGACGGAATGATCATCGTCGGCGCTTTCTCGCTGTGTGGCGTCGTCAAGTCTCCCCCTATCGGCCGATGATTCTAGGAAGCGGTTCGAACGATCGCTGTGACGGCGCTCGGCGCGCGCGCACCAGAAGCTGCTCTTCGTCTCGCCACTGATGATCGAGGATGTAGATGCGCGGATCCACCGGGCGGAAGTCATCGGCCTCGTCGCGATGCCGGACCTCGTAGTGGAGGTGGGGGCTGGTGCTCCAGCCGGTGTTGCCGACCGTCGCGATGATCTCGCCTTGCTCCACCTTCTGACCGTTGCGCACCCGAATCTCGTCACAGTGTCCAAACAACGTAATGAACGACTCGCCGTTGCGCATCGCCACCAGGTTGCCATAGCGCCACCAGGACACGCTTTGCCTGAGCGGATAGCGCCCCGCGAAGACGACGACGCCGTCCGCGGGAGCGTAGATCGGGGTGCCGACCGGGGCCGCCAGGTCGATGCCGGCATGGAAGTCGATTTTCTTGGTGAACGGACTGCGGCGGGTGCCGAAGGGGCTGGTGAGCACGAAGTCCTTGGACTTCAGCGGTGAGATCGAAGGCGTCATCTGGACCTGGCCGCCGTGGGCTTCCTCGAAGCTCTGCACCTCGCTGATAAAGGTGTCGAGCACCTGAAGCTGCTCGCGAATCCCCGCCTCGAGCTCGCCGGCACGGGTGACCGCCCCGAAGTAGATCGAGTCCGGCACCGGAGCCACCTGCACCGGATAGCCGCCCTGGCCGACCGATCGGTCGCCTTCGAGCCCGTAGGCGAGGTAGATCCGGCTCATGCGCAGGTGGAGCGATTGGCTATCGCCGTTGAGCCGGCCCAACCTGGCGATCGAGCCCTTGAGCCGCTCACCCTGACGGGAGCGCTCCTGCTTCAGGGCCTGGTACTCGCTGCGGTTCAAATAGCCCCGCACCACCCCCGGGAGAATAACCAGGTTGAACAAGCCGAAGACCAGGGCCAGGGCCACGCCGGCGAGCGCCAGACGGATCTGCTTACTCGAGAAAAAGAAGTAGCGGACCTTCGAGCGAATGTCGCCCGGATGGAACTGAATCTCCAGAAATGGTGCGCGGGAACTGCTCATTCGGGGTGTCCTGACGAGTGGCCGAAATCACCCTAGCACGCCACTCCGGGAGCGGGTGTAGAACGCGGCACAATACAGTCTAGCTCAGCTTCACCGGTAAGTGACCCGGCAATCGCGAGCAACGCGGCGTGCACGCCCGGCGAGCCGGCGAGCAGATTCCCGGTCTCGAGGTAGCGAGCGCCACCGTCGAGGTCACTCACCCGGCCTCCGGCCTCCTCGATCAGGAGCGAGCCGGCTGCGAGATCCCACGGGGACAGACGGAATTCGAAGAAACCGTCGTAGGTCCCGGCCGCGGTGTGCGCGAGATCGAGAACCGCCGCCCCGCACCTGCGGACGGCGCTCGCATCGAGAAACACGCGGCGAAAGATCTCGAGATAGACCTCCAGCCCAGCGCGCGCTTTGAAGGGAAAACCGGTCGCTACGAAGGCGCCGGCAAGATCCTGCCGAGAGCTGATTTGGAGCGGCACACCGTCGCGCTCGCAACCCGCGCCACGCTCGGCGCTGTAGAGGTGATCGTTGACCGGATCGTAGACCACTCCGACGCAAACGTCCCGGCCGCGGCGGCAGGCGACCGAAACCCCGTAGACGGGCAAGCGGCGCAGAAAGTTGGTGGTGCCGTCGAGCGGATCGATGATCCACTGGTACTCGGCGGCCTCGCCCACGAGACCCTCCTCTTCGCTCAGCACCTGGTCACCGGGAACCGCGTCTCGTAGAAGGCGCAGGATCTCGGCCTCGCTGGCGCGATCCGCCGAGGTCACGAAGTCGTGTTCGGCCTTGCGCTCGATCTCGAGGGCGGCGTTCTCGAAGGCCTGTCGCAAGACCGTGCCGCCGGCGCGCGCGGCCCTCTGGGCAATCTCGAGACGATCCTTCGGGCCACTCACCCGAGCATTATGGCAAAGCGGTACGCTCGCGGGACGGCCGCGGCCCGGTCAAGAGACGGTCAGATCTCGACCTTGCGGCCGGCGAGAAAGGTGGCGACCGCCCGTCCCTTCAGCTTCCATCCGTCAAACGGCGTGTTCCTGCCCTTGCTACGAAACCGCCCCGAGTTGAGGGTGGTCCGGGACTCCAACGACAACACGGTCACGTCGGCGAGCGAGCCATCGCTCAGGCTTCCTCCCGGCACGCCGAGGATCCTGGCCGGCGCACAGGACAGCAGCTCGACCAGGCGCGAAAGGTCGATCACGCCCGGGCGAACCAGGCGGTCGAGGCAGAGGCTCAAGGTGCTCTCCAGGCCGACGATGCCGAAGGGAGCGCACGAGTACTGAACGTCTTTCTCGTCGGCGTGGTGAGGGGCGTGATCACTGGCGATGACGTCGATCGAACCGTCGGCGACGCCTTCGAGAAGCGCCAGACGGTCCCGCTCCGACCGCAACGGAGGCTTCATCTTGGTATCGGTCGAAAGGTGACTCGACCAGACCTCGCTGTCGGTCAGGAGCAGATGATGCGGCGTCGCTTCGCAGGTGACTCGCAATCCGCGGCTTCTCGCCTCGTGGACGAGCCCGAGGCTGCGCCGGGTGGAAAGGTGGGCGACGTGATACCTGCCTCGAGCACCGCCGAAGTCCTCGAGCAGGATGAGGTCACGCGCTACCATCACGTCTTCCGCCGCGCCCGGCAGACCGGGTAACCCGGTCCGCGTCGAGAACTCCCCCTCGTGCATGACGCCACCGGCGCCGAGGTCGAGATCCTCGGCGTGCTGAATCACCACCAGGTCGAAGTGCTGTGAGTATTCGAGCGCCCGGCGCATGAGCTCCGAGCTTTCCACCGGACGGCCGTCGTCCGAGAGGGCGACGACCCCGGCTTCCGCCATCTCTCCGACCTCGGAGAGCTCCTTTCCGGCTAGGCCCTTGCTCACGGCGCCGATCGGATAGAGCCGCGCGGTGTCGTGGCGCGCGGCTTCGGCGATCATGTGCTCGGTGACCGAACGGCTGTCGTTGACCGGATTGGTGTTGGCCATGCACGCCACGGCGGTGAAGCCGCCGGCCGCCGCCGCGGCGAGTCCGGTGCGGATGGTCTCCTTGTACTCCTGCCCGGGCTCCCGAAGGTGAACGTGCATGTCGATGAGCCCGGGCGTGACCACGAGGCGGCTGGCGTCGAAGACCTCGAGGTTCTTGCTTTGGCGGACCTTGCCGCCTATGCCGGCACCGATGCCGGCGACAAACCCGTCCTCGACCACCAGATCGACGACCTCGTCGAGCCCCTGGCTGGGATCGACCACCCGTCCACCGCGAATGACCAGCCTCACGCGATCTCCCTGTGAACTCCGGAGAGCAGGTACAGGACCGCCATTCGAATGGCGACGCCGTTGGCGACTTGATCCAGGATCACCGAGTACGGTCCGTCGGCGACTTCGCTCGCGATCTCTATCCCTCGGTTCATCGGTCCTGGATGAAGAATGATGGCTCCCCGCTTCGCCGCCTTGAGGCGCTCGCGGGTCAACCCGAAAAGCATGAAGTACTCGCGCTCCGAAGGAAACAAGCTGCGCGACTGGCGCTCGAGCTGAATCCGCAACATCATCACCACGTCGGCGCCGCGAATCGCGTCCTCGAGGTTGTCCTCCACCCGAACGCCCAGCTTGCCGATCTCCGCGGGCATCATCGTGCGTGGACCGGCGACCGTGACCGAGGCCCCCATCTTGGTGAGCAGATAGATGTTCGAGCGCACCACCCGGCTGTGCTGGATGTCGCCCACGATCGCGACCTTGAGTCCCTCGATTCGACCTTTGGCCGCTCGGATCGTGTAGGCGTCGAGCAGGGCCTGGGTCGGATGCTCGTGCGCGCCGTCACCGGCGTTGATCACGGCGGCGGCGATCCTCTCGGCGAGCATTCGCGGCACGCCGGGATCGGCGTGGCGAATCACGATCATGTCCGGAGCCATGGCTTCGAGGTTGCGCGCGGTGTCCACGAGACTCTCGCCCTTGACCAGGCCCGAGCTCGAGGACGAGAAGTTGATCGAATCCGCCGACAGCCGCTTTTCCGCGATCTCGAAGCTCGAGCGCGTCCGCGTGGAGGGTTCGAAGAAGAGATTGACCACGGTCCGGCCCCTGAGGGTCGGCACTTTCTTGATTGGCCGCTCGGCGATCTCGCGAAACGAATCCGCGGTATCGAGAACCAGCTGTATCTCGGCGGGAGAAAGGTCCGCGATTGCCAGCAGGTCCTTTCGATCCCAACCGATCGGGCTCATTTCGCCTCCGTCCACTCCATGATCACGACACCGTCCTCGCCGTCGGATTCCTTGAATCGCACTTCGACCACTTCATCGGCGGCGGTCGGCACCTTCTTGCCGACCACGTCGGCCTGGATCGGCAGCTCTCGATGTCCACGATCGACGAGCACGGCAAGCTGCACCCGACGCGGTCGACCGTAGTCGGTCAGGTGATCTAGCGCGGCTCGAATCGTGCGCCCGGTGTAGAGCACGTCGTCGCAGAGGACCAGGTGGCTGTCGCTCAGGGTGGTCGGAAAGTGGGTGTCCTTGACAACCGGCTGCGGGGCGATGGTCGAGAGGTCGTCGCGGTAGAGCGTGATGTCCAGGACTCCGACCGGCACTTTCACACCTTCCATTGTCTCGATCTCGGAAGCCAGGGCCGTCGCCAGGGGCACGCCTCGGGTGCGAATCCCGACCAGCAACAGATTGGCGGTGTCTCCGGCGAGCTCGAGGACCTCCCCGGCCATCCGGCGAATCACCCTACGCATCTGCGATGCGTCGAGGATTCGTCGCCTTTGCTTGAGACTACCTGCGCCAGACATCGGAAACCGGCGGGATGCTACGCCGCGCCAGGATGGGTGTCAATTTGCGGTGGGTCCGGTCAGCGGACCAGGTGCCAGTGAATCTGGCGCCCCGCCAGATACTTGACCGTCTCGCCGTCGAAAACCGCGCTCTGCTCCAGCTTGATCTGCACGAGCTGCCCGGCCCATTCGGGAACCGCCGCCTTGACGTTGCCTTCGATGGCGTAGGCCGTCGACGGATGAAGCGCCCAGTCTCCCCTGCCCGGCGTCGGCCCCTGGTTGTCCCACATCCCGATCGTCGGACCCGGCGCGTGGCCGAAGAAACCGATCGGGTGCGAGTAGGTGCTCTGAACGATCCCCTCGGCCCTGGCGGCGGCAAGCGTCGCCTCGAGAATCTCGTTGCCGGTGCGCCCGGCCTCGAACTCGGCGGTGAGCAGATCCTGCCAAAGATTGCCGACCGCGAGAGCGGCCACGAGACCGGCCGGAGCGCCGGTCTCACCAAGCTTCAGAACGTAACCCATCTCCTGGGTATCGGTGCAAAGCCGCAGGTAGCAGATGCCGACGTCGGTGTGCAGGACGTCGCCCCGCTCGATCACGCCGCCGGCGCCGCAGAATGGGCTGTCCGCCTGGCACTCGCCCCCCGACCTCTGCAGGTTGACGTACGGATTGAACCAAATCGGCAGTCCGAGGTCGGCGTAGCGCTGCGCGATGTACCACGCGACGTCATCCGTGGTGGTGACCCCCGGCGTGATCACCTTCTCCGAAAACGCCTCGGATATGACTCCCCGAGCCAGTGAAACGATGTGGGGATAGCTCTCGAGCTCGATCGCCGTACGGGTCTCGAGCCACCGCACCACCAGCTCTTCGGCCGAGACCAGACGCTCGGCCAACTTCGGCGAGATCACTTCTCGTAGCCGATCCTCGAGGCCGGCGGTCAAGCCATCGGCCACCGGCCATTCGCGACTGACGTTGATGCCGATCCGTCGAGGCTTTCTGGCCGCGATGACCTCGGCGAGGCCCCGCCACTGCTCGTCGAGGTCGCCCCCCTGCCACGCCGACTCGTAGAGGCTCTGGAAGGGATAGCGGTTCACGGTAAGCCGCTCGACCCCCGCTTCGACACCTCGGTCGTAAAAGACCAGCATCGTCGTGCGGCGGGCCGCGTGAACCGGCTCGGGCACGAGGGAGAAGTAGACCGGATCTTCGGCGTACTCGCGGTTGATGACCAACCACATGTCCAAGCCCGCTTCCCGCATGAGACCGGGCAGGAGATTGTCGAGCCGATCCTCGAGCGCGCGGTTCACCGGCTCGACCCGGGCGCGCACGGGCAGCACCGCGGCCGGCGTGGAGATCGTGCGTCCCTGATCGCCGGCCGCCCAAGCGCCGCCCGCGGCGAGCCACAGCGCGACCGAGACAATCGTCGCGACGGTGCGGCGCTTCTGCACCCCGATCAACTCGAGACCTCGAAAAAGGCCATCTCCGAGCCCAGAAACGCAACCCTCAAGGCCAGCTTCGCGACCAGGAAGAACTGGCTGACCGCCACGGCGGCCAGAATCGCGAACCGGGTCGACTCAGCGGCTCCCGGGGCGAGCTGGGCGTAGACCAGGAAAAGCCCGAGCATGACGGCACCGTACAGACCGGCGATCCCGGCGACCCTCACGGGGTTGGCCACCACGAAGCGCACCCCGCGCATCGCGGCGATAAAGGCGCTCGACCGGCGCTCGACGACGATCGCGATCTTGGCGTAGTCGGCCACCATGCGGACCGCCACCACCAGCGCCACCACCAGCGCCGCGCCGGCGAGGTTGTACAAGAGGACATCTCTCTCGACGGTCAGGTCCGCGGTCGCGATGTGGATCTTCGGAAATAGCCAGCGCGCCAGGCGAAACACGAAGTAGTAACCGACGCCGGTCAGAAGCGCCAGCCGGAGGAACACCGGGAACCGGCCGGCTCCGTCGGCGAGCACGGTCGAAAGTCGCGGTCGCGGAGCGCCTTCCCGAAGCCCCTCGAGCACGCCCCCGAGCAGGAACAGCCACACCAGCACGAACGCTGCGGCGGTTGCGAGAAGCGCAGGCTGCTCTAGAAAAACCTCGCCGTCCCACCATCGATCGAGATTGTCCAGCCAGGCGCCGATTCCGACCTGGCCCGGCGAGAAGCTCTCGATCGGCCCGGACAGAGAGCTCGAGAACTCCTCGTACCAACCGGTGTCGAAACCCTCGAGCAGTTTCTGGTGATAGGCGCTGCTCTTGGTAAAGGCGTGGATGGACTCGAGCAGAACGAGGCCCAAAGGTGCGGCAATAATCAGATTGACGGCCCAGATCGTGAGGATGAGCCCGGGCGCGCGCAGCATGCGCTTCGTCCCCTCGCCAGATGCTCGCAACGCTCTCATCGTGTCGATCTCCGTATCTCTCTTTAGGCGAAATACGCCATGGTGTGCATGAGGTCCTGGACCCAGACCAGCCACTTGGCGGCCCACTTGAACGCCGGCCACAGGTCGCCCGGTTCCACGAGCTTCGAGTTGTTCGCGTAATTGACATCGAGCAAGAGCACACGCTCCGGGTCGACCGTGGCGCTCACCAGTTTCGACGGACCTTCCTCGGAGAACCGTTTCCAGCGGTAAAGCCCATCCCACTCTCGCTCGAGGCGGGTGCCGTCGGCAAACTCCAGACGAACGTCCACGGGGAACACACCGCTGCCGAGCCGCCGAACCACGACCTCGGACCGGTAGCTCTTGGCGTCGGAATCGTCGCCTTCCGGATCCTCTCCGGCCAGCAGCTCCAGCTCGCCGTCGCTCTCAAAGTAGCCGCGCGGCGCAATTTCGTCGCTCGACACCGAGTCGATCGCGTAGTCGAAGGTCTTGGCCGTGCGCACCACTTCGTCGAAGAACCAGTCGAGGTCGCGGCCGGCCGTCTCGCTCGCGGTGGCGAAGAAGTCCTCGGCCGTGGGGTGCCGAAAGCTCCACCGCTCGTAGAAGGTCGAGAGAATCTTCTGGAGCGTCGGCCAACCCAGATATCGCTCGAGAGTGTGCAGCCAGATCGCGCTGCGGCTGTAACTGATCCCCGACGCGGTCTGCGGGTGGTACTGCCAGGTCGGTCTTGTCTGAACGTCGGTCACCGCCATCGCGCGATAGCGACCGAATCCGTTGCCGTCGATCTCCCTGGTTTTCGAAATCTCCCTGAACAGCAACGGAAGAAAGCCGCGGCGCCGCTCGATCCCAGGCGGGGCGAAGTAGCGCTCCGTCCAGAACCATTGGTCGTAGGTTTCGTCTAAGACGCGGGCGTCCGAAAACGAGTTGAGGCCTTCGTCGATCCAGGCATGGTCGAACTCGTTGTTGCCGACCACGCCGTACCAGAACTGGTGCCCCATTTCGTGGATGGTCACCCCTTCGGGCCGCCCTCCTCCGAAGGGATTGAACAGGCGAGTCCCGGCGGTGAACAGGGTCGGGTATTCCATCCCACCGGCGCCGCTGCCGTAGGCCGGATCGATCACGGTCACATGGCCGTACGGATACGCGCCGAACCACTTGCCGTAAAGCCGCAGCGCCGCCTTGGTCGCCACGAAGTGGCGCTCGGTCTGGCCGAGATGCTCGGGCTGCATGAGGAGCCGGATGTCCACCGGTGGCAGACCCGGCTCCTCGAATCGCTGCTGGAACTCGACATAGTCGGGGCTCGTGGTCCAGGTAAAGGCGTGCACGTCCTCTTGCTGGTATCGATGGGTAACGGTTCCATCGTCCTGCCGGCGACGCTCGACTTCCTTGCCGGTGGCGCCCAGTACCCAACCCTCGGGCACCGTCATCTCGACGTCGTAGACACCGTAATCGGAGTAGAACTCGGTGGCCGAATGAAACTGATTCGCGGTCCAGGCACCGCGCTCGAAGACCGCCAGCTTCGGGAACCAATGCGCCAGAAAGAAGTAGTCGCCGCGAAACCCGGTGCGGGCGAAGGTCCGCGGAACCTTGGCGCGCCAGGCCAACTCCACTTCGACACTGGCGCCCGGAGCCACCGGCGCCGGCAAATCCACCGTGAACACCGTGCGGTCGTTCTCGTTGCCGTCGTCGGGAGCTACGTACCGGAAGGACGGCATGAGATCCGTTTCTCCACCTTCGGTCCCCAGAAGTCGAATCGAGTCGACTTCGCAGAAGGACCAGTCCTCACCGCGAATCTCGTCACCGCGATCGCTGCGGCCGCGGTACCGGTCTTCCCGCAGCCAGGTGCTTTCGTTGTTTCTCCAGGCGTTCCAGTAGAGATGAAACCGCAATTCCTGGGTCGGCTCGGCCTGGATGTTGCGCCACAGGATGACCTGGCGCCCCTCGAGCAGCTTCGACTCGGGGTCGAGCGATACCGAGATGGTGTAGTTCGCGTTCCGGGGCGACCGGATGTCGGTGCCCGAGGCGTGGCCGGTCTCTGCGGCGCTCAGCCAGACCAGTACGTTGGCGGCTGCGCAGAGCCCGGCGATGAGTCGTGACCGGTTCATTCGAAGCGGCCGGATTCTACAGAGCGCCCGGGCTTTCACAAAATCGACCGCGGCGGTCATCGCGAGCGAAGCCCCTCGGGTTGCCGGGCCGGGCAGGTCGCCGGTACTCTCCCAGAGGATGCGCTACAACAATCTCGGCTCGACCGGAGTCAAAGTATCACCGCTGTGCCTGGGCACCATGATGCTGGGCGCCTGGGGCAATACCGATCCTGACGAGTGCGTGCGTCTGATTCATCGCGCGATGGACTCCGGCATCAACTTCATCGACACGGCGAACATGTACTCGGACGGCGAAGCGGAGCGGATCGTCGGGCGGGCCTTGCGCGACCGCCGCGAAGATGCGGTGCTCGCCACCAAGGTGTACTGGGCGTTCGAAGACGGCAAGTCGGGACCCAACCGCGCGGGCCTCTCCCGCAAAGCCATTCAAGAGCAAGTGGAGTCGAGCCTCAAAAGGCTGGAGACCGACGTGATCGACCTCTACCTGATCCATCGGCCCGATCCCTCGGTGCCCTGGGAGGAAACGCTCTCGACACTCGACGATCTGGTGAGGCAGGGCAAGATCCGCTACCTGGGCTGCTCCACCAACCACTACCCTGTCGGCGAGGTGCCGGTGCTGAGTGCGTGGGAGATCGTCGATACGTTTCGGCGCTCCGAGCACGGGGGTTGGGAAAAGTTCGCCTGTCTTCAACCGCCGTACTCCATCCTGCGCCGCACGATGGAGCGCGAGCACTTTCCGATGTCCCGGAGACTGGGGCTGGCAAACATGGTCTGGAGCCCCCTGGAAGGAGGCTGGCTGACCGGCAAGTACCGCCGCGGTGCGCCTCCCGAAGAGGCCAGTCCTCGGTTCGACCGTTGGATCAAGACGCTCGACGATCCCAAGTTCGAGCGCCGGGCCGCGGCGATCGAAGAGCTTGCCGACCTGGTCTCCGCCAAGGGGGTGGACATGGCGCGGTTCGCTCTGGCCTGGACGCTCACCGAGCCCGCGGTGAGCTCGGTGATCATCGGACCGAGAACCACCGGCCAGCTCGACAGCTGCCTGGGCGCTCTGGAGATCGACGTCGGCCCCGAAGACCGCGCGGCCGTCGACGAGATCGTGCCTCCGGGAGAGACGGTTCTTTGAACTGTCCGCTCGCACCCCAAGATATGGCATAGCCACGGCTCTCGACCGCAAGACCTTGTGGCGAAAAGCCCGGCTCTGGTAGAGTTTGTGCGGCGGTGTCGACCGCCATTTTCCTTATGTTCAAGCTGGACCGCCTCGAGCTCTCGGGCTTCAAATCCTTCGTCGATTCCGACCACCTGGAGTTCTCCGGTGGGATCACGGGAATCGTCGGCCCGAACGGTTGCGGAAAGAGCAACGTCTGCGATGCCGTGTGCTGGGTGCTGGGCGAGCGCAGCGCCAAAAATCTCCGTGGCGAGACCATGGAGGACGTCATCTTTGCCGGCTCGGCATCACGAAAACCTTTGGGCATGGCCGAGATCCAGCTGACGCTCACTACCGAGGCGTCCTTTGAACACGCCGACAACGGCCGGCTGACGATCGGCCGACGAGTGCACCGTTCGGGTGAGAGCCAGTACACCCTCAACGGCAAGACGGTCCGGCTGAAGGACATCCGCGATCTGCTCATGGACACCGGACTCGGCATCCGCGCCTACTCGGTGATCGAGCAGGGCAAGATCGGGATGGTCCTTTCCGGCAAGCCGCAGGAGCGGCGCAAGCTCCTCGAAGAGGCGGCGGGAATCACCCGCTACAAGGAGCGCCGCAGGATCGCCGAGGTCAAGCTCGAGGAAGCCCGCGACAACCTGGCCCGCCTCGACGACATCCTCTCCGAGGTCGGGCGCAATCTCCGATCGCTCAAGCGCCAGGCCGGCGCCGCGCGGCGGTTCAAGAAGCGCAAGCAAGCCTTCCAGGACCTGCTCGAGCGGGTGCTCCTCGGGCGATGGAGCCGAATGCACGGCGAGCTCGCCGAAATCGGCGGCCGGCTGGGCGCCGAACAGAATCGTGACGCCCAGAAGACCGCACAGCTTCAGGGCCTCGAAGCCAAGCTCCTGGCCGAGCGCGGACGGATGGACAAGAAGTCCCGAGAGCTGGCGGAGCAGCATCAGCTCGAGGCCGAACTTGCCGCTCGCATCGAGGGCAAGCAGGAGTTCATCCGGGGCTCTCGCGCGCGCCTCGAGGAGATCAACGAAAGAATCGTCACGGGCGGTGCCGAGGCCGACGCCAAGCGAAGCCGCATCGCCGAGCTTCGGGGCGCTCTGGCGAAGGTCGAAGAGCAGGCCACGGCTCTCGAACAGGACCGGGAGAGCGCGGCCAGCGAGGTGAGCGAGGACGACGCGAAGATCAACCAGGTCGAACGCGCGGCTGGAGACAGTGAGCGGAGAATGGAAGACCTCCGCAACCGGCTGCTGCAGTCGATCGGAAGCCTCAACGGGCTTCGGACCCGTCTCCACGAAGCTCATGTGGAGCGCGAGAAGAACGACCTGCGGGACCGGCACGTGGCTGCCGAGCTGTCTCAGAAGGTCGTCGAGCTTCAGCGCACGAGCGAATCGCTGGAACAGGCCGATAGCGCCCATCAGCGGCTTGCCGACGAGGTACGAGCCGCCGAGGCCAAACTGGAGCAACTGGATCAGGCGGTCCGAGAAAGAGAGTCCGAGCGCGCTCGGCTCGGAGCCGCCCATGACGAAGCCCGCGAAGAGCTTCGCGCGCTCGAGCAGACTCGCGCGGTCCTCGAGGAGCTCGGCAAGGCCCAGGCAGTCCGGCGCGCCAACCTGAAGGAAGTGTTTCGCCGCGCCGGTCTCGACGAGCCCCGGTTCCTCGCCGACCAGGTCGAGGTCCCCGAGGGCTGGGAGAGGAGCATCGACCTCTACCTGGGCACGCTCGCCGACGCCATCCTGGTCTCGGAAACAAGCGGCGCGGCCGTCGCGCTGAACGCGATCGCGAACAGCCGTTTAACCGCCGAGCTCATCACCACCGACGTCGAGATCGTCAGCACCGTCGAGGTCGACGATCCCGCGGTCGGCGCCTCCCTCGCCGAGGCGCTGCGCCTTCCGGCCAAGCTGGCGGCGGCGCTGCCGCCGGCGTTTCTGGTGGAGTCACCCGACGACGCGCGCAGGCTCGCC